>JBDSSV010000619.1:0-13272 GCA_039928535.1 Burkholderiales bacterium | reverse complement strand
CGCGCCCGTGTGCAGAGCATGCGCCAGGCGATAGGCCACCTCATCGGGCAGCGTCGGTCGCGCCAGCACGAATGACCACGAACCCACGGTGTCGATCGCGAGCGGCTGGTGCGCATAGCTGTCGGCGGGCAAAGTCATCGGCTTGATGAACGAATGCCTGGCCGTGATGCGTTCGATTTCTTCCGCGTTCGGCGCGATGAAGCGCGCGCCGCCGGGGCCGTTGGCCACCGTGCTGAATCCGGGCCAGCCCACGCCTCCACCCCACAGCGCCGCTGCGCGCCCGTCGAGCACCATCGCCGGCCCGTCGGCCGCCTTGTCGAGCAGCCGCGGCTGGAATTCCTCGTTCATGTTAAGACCCATCCCATCCATCACGTAGCGCGCGAGCACGATGAAACCCGAACCGGCAGCACCCCACGCGATCGTCTTGCCTTTGAGATCTGCAATCGTCTTGTACTCGCTGTCTGCGCGCACGATGAACATCCCCGAATTGGAGTACATCGCATTCAAAATGCGCAGGTCCGCGGGCGGCCGTCCGATGCCGGCGATGGCCTCGTAAAAAACCTCGCCGGTGACCTGGCCGGTGTCGAGCTTGCCCGCCTCGAGCAGCGGCACGTTCTCCGTGCTGCCCTTGGTGTTGGTCGGCCGCACCGACAAGGCAGGATCGATTTCGTTGATGGTCGCAGCAAAGGCTTCGCCGTAGACGGGAAATCCGCCGCCCGGCGTGGCGGTGCCATGGCGCACGACGGCTGCGGTCATGTTCTATGCTCCATGCGGAAATTTTGTGACGATAGGTTTTTGCGGATCATGCCCGGCTCTCCTGTTCTTGTCGGTTCAAGATTGAGGCTCGAATTTTGCGACCAGATCGAAGCCAAGTGCACCGCGTGCGATGCTCATGCGCACCAGCTTGGCGGTTTTCAGCGCTGCCGCCGCGTCGTTCGTTATCAAGTAGCGCTGGTAGCGGCCGTCGGGCGTTTTCGCGACCAGGCGCCAGCGGCCGGCCCGGCCTTCGTCGACGGATTCGATGGCCCCCGTAATGCTGCGATCGGGCGGCGCCGCGAACGTGCGATTGATATACGAGACCGAGATCGTCGTGAGCAGCCCCATGACGAGCGCCGCCAGCCACGGCCTGCGGTACGACCCGGAAAATTTGAGCACCGGCGCGCCGCCGAACGTATAAGACCAACATAGAAACCCGAGCAGCGCGCCGATAAAAAATGCGCCGGTGAAAAACGGCCAGCCGTCGAGCAGGTTGTCGAATTGCGTCCCTTCGCGCAGCATCAGGAGGCCGGAGATGAACAACGCCGCCAGCAGCAGCCCATTCACTGCACGGTCGTCGCGTGACGCTGCGGGCTCGCTCATGCGGTGAGCTGCTTGAATCCGCGTTTGAGATCGGCGATCAGGTCGTCCGTGTCCTCGAGTCCGATGTGCAGGCGTATCAACGGCCCGCCCGGGCTCCACTTCGTCGCGGTGCGCCCCTTGGCCGGGTTCGCGCGTATGCACAGGCTCTCGAAGCCGCCCCATGACGAGCCGATGCCGAAGAGCTTCAGCTCGTCGATCATATCAGCGACCGCATCGTCGGCGACCGGCTTCAGCACGACGCCGAACAGGGACGCCGCACCGCTGAAGTCCCGCTTCCACAGCGCGTGGCCGGGATCGCTGTCGAGCGCGGGATACAGCACGCGCATCACTTCGGGACGCGCCTGCAGCCATTGCGCGACCTTCAGCGCGCTTTGCTGCTGGTGGCGCATTCGTACGCCTATCGTGCGCAAGCCCCTGAGCGCGAGATAGCAATCGTCCGGGCTCACGCAATAACCGAAGTCGGCGACGGCATGGCGCACGGGCAGCCAGTATTTTTCATTGGTGACGACGAGGCCCATCAGCGCATCGGAGTGACCGACGATGTACTTGGTGCCAGCGTGGATGGAGACGTCAACACCACGCTCGAACGAGCGGAAGAAGTACGGTGTGCCCCACGTATTATCGGCGAGCACCGGAATGTTTTTCGCATGCGCCGCCGCTGCGATCGCGGGCAGGTCCTGCATCTCGAACGTGAGCGAGCCCGGCGCTTCGCAATAAACAGCCGTGGTGTTGGGGCGAATCAGCTTGGCTATGGTGCCGCCAATCAGCGGATCGTAATACTCGATATCGACGCCGAACGGCTTCAGGCGTTTTTCACAGAAGTTACGCGCGGGGCCGTAGACTGAGTCGACCATCAGGATGTGCGCGCCCTGCTTGGCGAACGGCGCCAGCGCTACGACGATGGCGGCCAGTCCCGACGGCAACGCCACCGCCGCATGCCCGCCTTCAAGCTGCGCGACTGCTTCTTCGAGCGCGAAGGTCGTCGGCGTGCCGTGGATGCCGTAACGCATCGACTTGAAATTGTCGGGATCGCGGTGCTCGTACGACTCGACGTCGGGAAACAACACCGTGGAGCCGCGGAACACGGGCGTGTTGACGAGGCCGGCGTAGCGCAGCGGGTCGCGCCCGGCGTGGGTGGTAATGGTGTCGCGCCGCATGTTTTTTTTATCGGTCATTGCTGGTCCTTGAAAAGCGGTGATGGGTGATGAGTAATGAGTGTAAATGCCGTTAAAAAGTAGAAATAATATATCTCAATAGTGGTTCACTCATTACCCATTACCCATTACCCATTACCCATTACCCATTACCCATTACCCATTACCCATTTCCCGATCATTCGCGGCAAGGTCAACGCGCGGCGAGGGGGCTCTCCAGTTTTGCGCGCAGCAGCGCCAGCACTTTGTCGACCTCTTCCGGCGTGTTGTAGAAGTGAAAAGCAAAGCGCAGCCGGCCGTGGCGTATCGATGCTTTGACGTGGTTGTGCAGCAGATGGGCGTGCAGGTCCTGCAGTAATGATTCGGTCGCCGCGTCGCTCTCGGCCTTGCCGACGATCACGACGTGCGAAAAATGCTTCCCGACTTTGCCGCTCATGACCGGCAGTTTCAGCTCGAGCAGGCCAGCGGTGAACGTGCGCGCAAGCGTCAGCACGTGCTGCTCTATCGCCGGCACACCGATGTCGGCGATGAGATCGAGCGAAACTTCGAGCGCGTTGGCGCCGGCATAGTTATAGCTGCCGATCTCAAAGCGCCGCGCCGCGGGCATCAATTTGTATTGGTCGCCGCCTTTCTCGCCTTCGTGCGCGTCGCCGAGATCGATGCCGTAGCGCGCGAGATTGCCGGGCTGCATGCGTTCGGCGCGCGCGCGCCGCACGTACAGGAAACCGAAGCCATAAGGGCCGCACAGATACTTGGAGGCGCCGACGGTCATCGCGTCGAGTGGCGTCTTAGCCATGTCGAGTTCAAGCGCGCCGACGGATTGCGCGCCGTCGACCAGCAGCAGGATGTCGCGCGCGCGGCACAGTTTAGCCAGAGCATCGAGATCGGTGCGCGCGCCGGTCGTATACGTCACGGTCGATGCGATGACCATGCGCGTCTTGTCGTCTATCGACTTCGCAATCGTATCGATGGGGGTTGCATGGTCGGCGGTCGCCGGTACGTTACGCACTTCGATGCCGTGGCGGTCGCGCATGTTGTAGAGCGCGTAGATGCTGTTCGGATGCTCGATGTCCGCGCACAAAACGGCGTTGTCGCCACGCTGCCACGGCCATGCGGTCACAATCGCATTGATGCCTTCGGAGACGTTCTTGACGATGGCAATCTCATCGGGCGCCGCGCCGATCAGCCGCGCGAACTTCGCGCGCACGCGCTCGAGCACGTCGAGCATCGTTGCGCTGGCGCCGCCTTCGAGTATTCGATCGTCAAGATAACGCGCAACCGCCTCGCGCGCGCCGGCCGGCATCAGGCCGCGCGCCGACGTTTCGAAGTAAATCCATTTGTCGGTGCCGGGAAATTCACTACGTAGCGCGGCAAACTGCTTTTGTAACGGGAAGGTGTCGTTCATAGCGTTAACCGTTGTCAGTTGAGTTTGACGTTGGCTGCTTTGATGACTTTCGCCCAGCGCTCATAGTCTTCGCGGATGAAGTGCGCGAGCTCGTCGGGCGACATCGGTGTGGGAATGAGCCCCTGCGCAATTAATTTATCGCGCACATCGGGGGAGTTCAGCGCCTTGACCGCTTCCGTATTCAGCCGCATAACGAGTTCTTTCGACGCGCCGGCCGGCGCCATGAACGGGTACCAGTTCAGCGCGTCGAATCCCGGCAGGCCAGATTCGTTCACGGTCGGCACGTCGGGCAATGGCGGATAACGTTTTTTGCCGGAGACGCCGAGCACTTTCAATCTGCCCGCGTGCAACTGCGGTAGTACCGAAGGATCGGAGAAAGTCAGATCCGCGTGTCCGCCCATGATGTCGGCGATTGCCGGCGCCGTGCCTTTGTACGGAATGTGGATCATGCGTATGCCCGCGAGCACATTGAACAGTTCGCCGGCGAGATGCTGGCCGGTGCCCGCCCCGCCCGACGCCATATTGAGCTTGCCGGGATTCGCCTTCGCGAGGGCGATCAGCTCCCGGGCATTTTTTGCCGGCACCGACGGATGCGCGACGATGATGTACGGCATGGTGACCAGCATCGTGATCGGCGCCAGATCCTTGAGCGGGTTGTAGCCAAGCTTGGGATACAGCAGCGGCGCAACCGCAACCGAGCCCGGCCCCGCTACCAGCAAGGTATAGCCATCGGGCGCGGACTTGGCCACGTGCTCGGCGCCGATGGTGCCGGCGGCACCCGCGCGGTTGTCGATTACGACCTGCTGCCCCAGATATTCCGTGAGCTTCTGGCCGACAGTGCGCGCAGTGAGATCGACACCGCCGCCCGCGGGAAACGGCACGACGATGCGCACCGGCTTCGTCGGATAGCTTTGCGCACCGGCCGCAAGCGGGCAGGCCGCTGCAATCAATGCCGCGCACAATTTAAGGCTGGCCTTCATGCCGTTCTCCGCCTTTCTAGAACACATCTCAAAAAACAAGACATTATTTTACCGCCGATGCACGCCGATATACGCCGATGAATCCGCGAAAACTGCCTTGTAGCTGCCGTTCGGGTTTGATTTTATCTGCGTTCATTTGCGTTCATCGGCGGTTACGAATATGTTTTTGCGCGATCCCGATGGGGTAATGCCATCCATGGTAAGCGGCATGCCGCTTCAAGCGATCAAGTATGTTCTTTCTGCAGAAAAAAATCGCCCGCTAACTCGGTGCCGAGCCCCATGCGCCGCGCGTTCGCCAGTATGCGGGCGCCGGCGGCCGCGAACTGCATGCCGCAGCCGTTGTTATTCAGATGATGGGTGACCTCGCCGGCGCTGTGGCGTCCCGCGCTGCGCTCGTTCAGAATGTCGCCCAGCTCGACGTAGGAATTCCAGTCGAATTCCTGCGCCTTCTTGTTGATGAGCTGGCCGAAGGTCGCGCCGCGCTTCTTTTTGCCCATCACGAAATTCTGCACGAAATCCGCGTTGTCGCCGAACGGTTTCAGACTGACGACGATCTGGCGGCTCTGCTTGAACGTGCGCACGTCGTCTTCCAGCAGCGTGCCGATGCCCAGATGCATGCCGGGCTCTATCCATTCTGCATCGTAGACAGGCTCATACGAGCTCGTTGCCGCGAGCACGATGTCGGCCCCTTTGAACGCGCGTTTTGCCGTATCGACGGCCACGACCTCGACGCCGATGCGTTCGCTCATGGTGCGTGCAAAGCGCTCGCGGTTCGCCGCCGTCGGACTGTAGACGCGCACACGCTTCAATTTCATGATGGCTGCACTGCATTCGAGCGCCGCTTCGGCCTGTGCACCACTGCCGAGCACGCCGACGGTTTCCGCATCCTCGCGCGCGAGCAGCTTCACGCCGAGCGCCGTGGTGCCGCCGACGCGCATTTTCTGGATGTGAGAGTCGGGCAGCATGCCGAGCACCTCCCCGGTTTCGAGCGAGAGCAGCACGATCATGCTCATGAACTGCCAGCCGGGCGCCAGCGGCAGTTTCACCCTGCGCAGCACGCCCGCGATTTCAGGCTGGGTGTCGAAATGCGTAGAGATGCGCACTGCCATCATGCCGCAGGCGGGAAATCCGCCGGTCACGGTTTTCAGGCGGTAAACGACGTCGCCGGCTTCTTTCGCGGCCTGCATGGTGGATGCAGCATAGACCGGGTCCGCATCGTTAGGCAGTGCATCTATGTGCGCGGCCGTGGCGCGTTTGAGGTCGGGCGTGTAGCCGTCGAATGGCACGCAGGTGTCCACGCGCAGCGAATTCACCGCGCGGCCGGCGCCGAGCTCGCGGAACGCCTGCTCCATCGTCTCGACGTATTCCTCCGCGCGCATGGCGGCGGCAACTTCGCGATTGTCGAGCAGGAGCGGCATTTGTTTAAGGAAGGGGGCGGGAGGAGGGCGGTGAGACCAGCAAAGCATCATATCGACCGCTGTTCCCCAGTGTCAAACGCAGCGGTGTTTTGCGCGATGCTATACTCGATTCGTACTTTTTTCCGGATATGCGTGATGCAGCTACGCACTTTATTTCTTTTGCCGATCCTGCTGGCTTTCGCGGGCGGCGCGCTCGCGCAAGCGTGGAAACCCACACGCAACGTCGAGATCATCGTCGGCTCGGGGCCCGGTGGCGGCGCCGACATCACCGGGCGGATCATGCAGAAACTGTTTCAGGAAAAACTACTGCCCGACGTCGCGACCAGCGTCGTCAACAAGACCGGCGGCGGCAGCACGCTGAGCTTCATCTATCTGAATCAGCATGCGGGCGACGGCCACTATCTCGCGCTGACTTTGCAGCCGATGATCACGGGCCCGCTGATGATCCCGGGGCAAATCACCTATAACGAAATGACGCCGCTCGCGCACCTTATCAACGAGTACGTTGGTTTCGGCGTGCGCCCCGACGCGCCGTACAAGACCGGCCGCGATGTCATCGAGCGGCTGAAGAAAGATCCGACGTCGCTGAGCATCGGCTTGTCGACGGCGCTCGCCGGCTCGAATCATCTTGCCACGGTCCTGGCGCTGAAAGCCGCCGGCGTCGACATCAAAAAGCTGCGGGTGATCGTGGTGAAAGGCTCAACCGAAGCCGTCGCTGCCGTCATGGGCGGCCATATCGACATTGCGGCCGGCAGCGCCGCGGGCATGCTGCCTTTCATCGAATCCGGCAAGCTGCACGGTATTGCGGTGTCGGGCCCGAAACGCCTGGGCGGCGCATTCGCGAACGTGCCAACATGGAAAGAGCAGGGCGTCGATTCCGTCTACGCGAACTGGCGCGGCGTCGTCGGCCCCAAGGGACTCACCGCGCCGCAGATCGCGTACTGGGACGGCATATTTTCGAAACTGGTGCAGATGCCGGAATGGCGGGAAGAACTCGCTCGCCTGCTGCAGGACCCGATCTACCTCAATAGTCGCGAGACGAAGGCCTATCTCGACGCGCAGCACCAGGAACTGCGTACGGTACTGGTGGACCTGGGGCTCGCGAAATAGCGCCGGTCGATCTGGCGTCAGTCGATCGTCGCGCCCGAAGCCTTCACGACCGGGCCCCACTTCTTGTTTTCCGCGCGGATGAACTCGGTGTACTCGCGCGGACCGAGCGGAGAGACGAAAGCGCCTACGCTCGCGAAACGCTCTTTGACTTCGGGGATCGCGGCGGCCGCAAAGATTTCCTTGCTCATGCGATCCACTATGTTGCGCGGCACGCCGGCCGGACCGGAAATTCCGTACCACAATCCGCCTTCGATACCGGGATAGCCGGCCTCCGCCATGGTTGGCAATTCGGGCAGCACCGCTGAGCGTTTCGCGCTGACCGCCGCGATTGCGCGCAGCTTGCCGCCCTTGATCTGCCCGAGCAGGGAGGGCAGTCCGTCGAACATGATCTGCACCTGTCCGCCGACGAGATCGATGACGGCGGGCCCGCTGCCTTTATACGGGACATGCGTGATGGGCGCTCCCGTGACCGACTTGAACAGTTCGCCCATCAGGTGCGGCGGCCCGCCGCTGCCAGACGAACCAAACAGCAGCGTGCCGGGTTTGGACTTGGCGAGCGCGACGAGCTCCTTGACCGTATGCACGGGTACCGATTGATTGACCGCCATCACGGCGGGAATCGTCGCGATCAAACCGATATGCGTGAAGTCCTTTAGCGCGTCGTAGGGCAGCTTCCTGTAAAGCACCGGACCGATGCCGTGAGTGGTGCTCGAGGAAAGCAGAAATGTATAGCCGTCAGCTGTCGCCTTGGACACAAACTCGGTGGCGATGAGGCCGGCGGCGCCGCCGCGGTTTTCCACGACGACGTTTTGGCCCAGCGCGTCGGCAAGCTTGGCGCCGACCAGTCGCCCGACGAAATCTCCGGCACCCCCGGGCGGCACCGGCACGACCAGCCGGATGGGCCGTTGTGGATACTCTTCTTTCGGCGCAGCGTCAGCGCACAGCGGCACAATTGCGCACGCGTACGCCCACGTCAGCGACAATTTCTTTGCGATTTCATTTGTGCGTAATCCGAAAATCCGCATTGCGTGTGCTCCTTTACATGGTACCGATGAGCAAATCTGCGACGGCGTGGCGCGAGGTTGGACAGCAATTTTGATGAGGATTACCATGCAACTATCATGCCACGAACCGCCGAATCACGGCCGCTACCGCATTTCAATACACGCTCGGAGACTCACAAGTGAAAGTACTCACGGAGCAACAAGTCAGCGACTATCGCCGCAACGGGTTTCTGTTTCCTATCCCTGTGCTGGCACCGGCCGACGCAGCGGCGGGCATGAACAATATCTATCGCCTCGAAGAGCGTATCGGCACGCACTTGTCGCAAGCACACAAGAAATATCGCTCCGGCTCTTACACATTTCTGCCGTGGGTCGAGGCGCTGTGCCGCCATCCGCGCGTGCTCGATGCTGTCGAGGACGTCATCGGTCCGGACATCCTGGTGTTCTGGGGCACGTTCTTCATCAAGGAGGCGGCGTCGCCCGCTTTCACCGCGTGGCATCAGGACGCCACTTATTTCGGCCTTGACCCGCACGAGCACGTCACTGCGTGGATTGCGTTGTCCGACGCGAGCGAGGAGGCCGGATGCATGGAGGTGCTGCCGCCGAACGGAGCGCCGAGACAGTATCATCACGCCAATTCGCGCCTGCCCAACAGCATTAACGCCGCCGGCCAGGTCATCGTCGAGCCGTTGCCCGAAACCGGCATCACCGCGATGGCGCTGCAGGCCGGCGAAATGTCGCTGCACCATACGCTCTGCCCGCATCGCTCGGCGCCGAACGTGGCGGCGCACCGGCGCGTCGGCTACGGCATCAGCTATATTCCCGCGCATGCGCGCGTGACTTGCGCGCATCGTCTGCCGGCGCTGCTCGTGCGCGGCCAGAACAAAGGCAATTTCGATCTGATGCCGTCGCCACGCGCCGAGTTCGATCCCGAGGCGGTTGCCGTGGGCGAGGATTTTTTCGCGCGCTTTATGGAGCATTACGCCGAGCAGGAAAAGCAGCACGCGGAGCAGTTTGCGCACCGGTCCGGGGCGGAACAAGCACCGGCATAGTCGCGAAACCGCTCAGATGCCTCAGTCGCGCAAGGAGCTGGCGCGACTCTTGCATGATTCCGGAGATCACAACAGCCGCCGACTTGAAAGAGCAACCATGAAATTCCCCAAGCTATCCATTTCCGCGATTGCATTCGCCGCCGTTACTACGAACGCAGGCGCACAGCCGGCCAAACCGGATGCCGCTGTCGGTTATCCGAGTCGGCCGATCCGCCTGATCGTGCCGGTGGCGCCGGGCGGCAGCAGCGACGGCATGGCGCGCATCCTCGGCCAGAAGCTGACCGACAGCTGGGGCCAGCAGGTGCTCGTCGACAACCGCGCCGGCGCGTCCGAAATCATCGGCTCCGATATCGTCGCCAAAGCCACACCCGACGGCCATACGCTGGTGCTCGTGTCGCTGCGCTTCTCGGTCAATCCGAGTTTGCTCAAGCTTCCGTACGACACGGTCAAGGATTTCGAGCCGGTCAGCATGACGGCCGCCGTCGGCAACGTACTCGTGGTCAACGTGAAGTCGCCGATCATGTCGGTCAAGGATCTCATTGCGGCGGCGAAAGCCAAACCGGGCGAGCTCATATTCGCGTCCTCCGGCCTGGGCGGCGCGCCGCACCTGGTGGGCGAATTTTTCGCGTTGACGACCGGCGTCAAGCTGACGCACATCGCCTATAAGGGCGGCGGGCCGGCGGTCGCCGACCTTCTGGGCGGCAGTGTCACCATGAGTTTTGCGTCCATGACTTCATCGCTGCAATTCGTCAAAGCCGGCCGCCTGCGGGCGCTCGCGGTGTCGTCGAAGGTGCGCGCGCCGCAATTGCCGGATGTGCCGACGATGGCGGAAGCGGGTGTGCCCAACATCGTGGTGCTCGACTGGCAGGGCGTGCTCGGCCCGCACGGCATGCCCAGGCCCATCGTCGACAAGCTTGCCGGCGAGATTCGGCGCATCCTGAAAGACCCGGCCAACCATGAGCGCTTTGCCGCGCTGGGGCTCGACATCATTGCGAGCACGCCGGACGAATTCCGCGACTCGATCAAATCCGAAATTCAGCGCTGGGCGAAAGTCGTCAAGGACGCGAACATCAAGGCGGAGTAAACGGGTTACGTCGAGCTCGCGGGCGCGGGTTGCTCGCTCTCCGCGTCCGGCTCATCCGGCAGCAGCAGCACGATCACCGAGCGGATGGCCGCGACCGCAGCAAGTATCCACAGCGCCTTGCTGAAGCCAATGCTTTTCACCAGCGGGCCCAGCAGCCACACCGCGAACGAGCTGATACCGAACGCCACCGTGAGCCGCATGCCGGCTACGCGCGAGCGCAGGCGGTCGTCAACGTAGCGCACGATCATCGCGTCGGTGAAAGGGATGGAGCCGAACACGAAGACCATGACCGCGAGCAGCGACGCGAAGAGCCACCAGTCCTGCGTGTGCGCGGCGATGATCAAGAGCGGTATCTGCGCCAGCGACATCCACAATTGCAGCGGCTTGAACGGCATGCTGTCGATCAGGCGGCCGACGACGATCTGCGCGAGCGACGCGACGGCGTATACCAGTGCGAGCATCGCGCCCAGCAGCGCGGGATCTTCGACGACGCCGCGAAAACCCGCCGACAACAGTTGCGCATTCCCATTCGTCGTGAAATTGAAAATCAGGCTGCTCGCAATCGCGGCAACGGTCATGACTGCGAATGCGCGCGCGAGCAGCGCGGGCGTCAGCACGACTTTCGCTTTGCCGCCTTTGCGCTTGGACGGCGACTCGTCCTCTTTGGGGCACAGGATCGCGAACACGATGCCGCACACGATAGCGACGATGCCCGGAAGCGCAAATGCAGCGCGCCAGCCTATCCATTTGACGAGAAAGCCGGTGACGAGCGCCGCCACGGCGATGCCGAGATTGCCGGCGAGCCCGTTAATGCCGATAACGGCGCCGGGATTCGGTACATGCTGCACCAGCATCGGGATGCCGACTGGATGGTAGATAGCGGCGAACGCGCCGAGCAGGGTCAATGCGGCCGCGAGCTGCCATGCGTTTTGCGTCGCCGCCACCACCAGCGCGGCGCAACCCATGCCGATAAAGAACACGATCATCATGTTGCGGCGGCCCCACAGGTCGCCGAGGCGCCCGGCGGGTAATGCGCCCAACCCGAACAGTGCGAACGCGCCGACGCTGTACGGCATCAGGTCCGTCCAGTTCGAAAATCCAAATTCAACCGCTATCGACGCCACCGCGGTGGCGAAAATCAGCAGGAACATGTGGTCGATGCCGTGCGCGATGTTCAGCAGCAGGCTGACTGCGCGCGAAAAGCCGTTCGCGCCGACGGTGGGGTGGGTAATAGTATTCATAGCGGCGAAGTGTGCATCATTTAGAATAGTCTGTCTTTCGACGTTTTACGCTCAATCATCGAAAAATGGACAAACGCCCCGTTTCAAATATCGCCAGCGCCGGCTTTGCTGCCGCGCCGGAGAGCCCGGTGCAGGGCGACCTCACGCGGGCCGTCGTTACGCGTCGCACCACATACGACGCGGGTCATCGCATAACGCCGCACTGGCACGCGCGCGCGCAGTTTATTTTCGCCGTCGCCGGCACCATGCGCGTGCGCACGGCGCGGCATGTCTGGATTGTGCCGCCGACGCGCGCGCTGTGGGTGCCGGCACGCACGGTGCATGAAGTGCAAATGTACGGCGAAGTGCATATGCGCAGCCTGTACGTGAACGGCACGGCCGGACGCGGCATGTCGTCCTCGTGCGTGGTGTTAAACGTGACGCCACTGTTGAAGGAACTCATCGTGCGCGCCGTGGCGCTGCCCGCGACGTACGACGAGAAGGGCGACGACGGACTTCTGATGCGCCTGCTGATGGCCGAGGTGCGGCGCCTGCCGCATTGCGCGCTCGACCTGCCCCTGCCGGAGAGCGCGGACCTCACGCATCTGTGCGAGCGCCTGCTCGCCGATTTGTCCGCACGACGGCCATGCGAGCACGACGCCAGCGATCTGAAAACGAGCACGCGTACCCTCTACCGGCGCTTCCTGCGCGAAACGGGCATTACGTTCGCGCAGTGGAAGCAGCAGGCGCGCCTGCTCGAATCAATACGCCGCCTTGCGGATGGAGTGCCGGTCACGACGGTCGCGCTCGATCTCGGCTATGAAAGCCCGAGCGCTTTTTCCACGATGTTCCGGCGCGCGCGGGGGGTCGCGCCGCGCGCGTTTAACGCGGGCAGCAGCGAGATTGCGGCGTAGCGAAACCTGTCAGGCTGCGGCTGGTGCAGCGCGCACGACTTGCGCCAGCGCTGCGACACCGCGCTCGATGGCTTCCTGTCCAGCAGTGCTGAAACACAAGCGCAGGGTCGCGCGATCGGGCGTGCCCGCGAAGAACGGTGCGCCCGGCACGTAAGCGACACCCGCGGCGAGCGCTGACTCGAGCAGTGCTGCCGCGTCGAGGCCGCGACTCAAGCGCAGCCACAGAAACATGCCGCCCGCGGCCGGCTGCCAGGTCGCATGGTCGCTCAGATGGGTACGCAGCGACGCTTCAAAGGCTTCCGCCTGACGTTTGTATAGCGCGCGACTCGCTTGCAGATGTTGATCGAGGAAACCGTCCTTGACGATTTCGTAGACGACTCTTTGCAGTAGCGTAGACGTGTGCAGATCGCTGGCCTGCTTGGCCTGCTCGAACTGCCGCGTCAATGCCGGCGGCGCGACGATGTAACCCAACCGTATGCCCGGCGATAAGACCTTGGAGAATGAACCGAGATAGGTAACGTGGTCGGCGGCCATCGACAGGAGGCTCGCGTGCCGTTCTCCGCGGTGATCGA
>JBDSSV010000618.1:0-3103 GCA_039928535.1 Burkholderiales bacterium | reverse complement strand
CGCATAAAAGCCGCGCGAACGCCGCGGGTTGACCGGCGACGCGCCGGGACGGTTGTCGACGATCACCTGCTTGCCGAGCGAGGCAGAAAGTTTTTCTCCGAGCAGACGCGCGACAAGATCGCTCGGTCCGCCGGTCGTCACGGGCACGATGAAGCGGATACTCTTGGTGGGGTAATCGGATTGACTGGTGGCCGTGAGCGGCGCAGCGGCAAGTGCAAATGATGCAAGGGCAATCAGCACGCGATGCATGGCTTCCTTCGTATATTTTTATTGGAATGAATTGCACCGCAAGAATAGCCTGTGCAGGGCATGGCAGGCTACCCGGAAAAATTAATCAGCTGAATCCTCCGCGCGCGACGTCGCGGATGGCAGCGGCATCGCGTCCCGCCAGTCCCATGCGGTCCAGCGTGCGCGCCTCTTCGGCGAACGTGCGTCCGGTCATCAGGCATGCCATCTCGATCAGAGTGTTTATTGCCGGCGTGGGCGTGCCGGTCGCGGCGCCGAGCGCCCGCATCGGCATCAAGCCGGTCGGCACGTCTTCGGTCACATACTTGTGGTTGAGCGTGCCCGCGGCCTTGTTTGCCACGTAAGGCCCGTCCGGTTCGGCGCTAAGGCGGGCAAAGGTTTTGACGAGGTCAGTTTCGCGCACCGCGTAAGCGCGTTCTATCCAGTCGGCGAGATTCGGTATGTCGACGTCAAGCGCCGCGGCCAGCGCCATGCGCTCGGCATCGACGGCCACGTAAAGGCGCGCCACTGCCGCCGTCACGCCTTCGCCGTAGAACAGGTGCCCGCCGCCGCGTTCGATGCGCGCTGTGTTTGCGATGCAGTTCGCGACGTGGAGCACCGCGTTGACGTTCATCAGGCCGGTATGCAGGATGTCGGGCGCCGCGACTGCCTGCGGAAATAGCGGCAGCAGCTGCGCATGCGCTGCTGTGCTGCGGGTGCCGGGGAACGCGGCGAGCTGGATCCAGCGCTTCTGCGTCGTCTGGCGCATGACGGTCGGCGCGACACCGCGCATCGCGTAAGGATAGCAATCGATCTCCGCCAGCCCGATGGCGGCACGGCAACTCGCGCGGTCGAGCTCGCGGCGCACGACGAGCGAGCCGCCGGTATTGCCCTGCATCAGCAATATCGTCTGGCCGTCCTTCAGCAGCGGCGCCAATGCACGTGCTACGGTGGCCTGGGTGTTGCCGCCGGAGACAACGATGACAAGGTCGGCGCGGTAGACGGCGGCGGCCAGATCGGTCGTCGCCAGCTCGATCGGCGCGAAACCGCCGGGCTCGCCTTCGACGTCGAGGCCGCCGCGCGCGCGTATCGCGGTCAGTTTCGCCTCGTTGATATCGTGCAGCCGCAGACGGTAGCCCGCGAGGCCAAGATTCGCGACCAGACGGAATCCGCCCGGGCCTGCGCCGACAATGGCGACAGTGTCGATCTTGCTGGCGTGGGCCTTCAAGCTTTTTCCCCTATGCGCACACGCCGCGCTGAGAACATCGGCCGCCTTGCCGCGCACGCATCCGGATGACAATTGATAATTGACAATGGCTACGCCATTACACAGTTACGTCGGCCATTTTTGATTGTCAATTATCCGTTGCCTTTCAATTCACCGCCCCATCATGCGATGCAATCGCGATGACGGCCGGCTTGTTCGTGCGGTTGCTCCACGCGTGATTGGTGCCGCGCTGTACGACGAAATCGCCTTTCTTGACGGTCACTTCCTGCGTGTCGAGCACCAGCACGAGTTCGCCGTCGAGCACGATGCCGAACTCGAGCGTGCGCGTTTTCTGCATGTACGGGTGCGGCGACTGCAGCGTGTAAGTCGATGCGCGTGGCGAGCCCATGCTGCGGAAAAAAGCCTGCACTTCCTGCTCGCCGACTTTGCCCTGCCACGCGGCGTCCGGTGGAAACGTCACGACGTTCAGCACCGAGCCATTCGGCGGCGGCTCTATCGTATGCGGCAGGTGCAGAGTCTCGAGCACGATTTTCGCGGGCGTGCCGTCGGTCACCCACATGCGCTGCGACGCATAGCCGGGGCGCGCCGGATCAATGTGCACGTCGGGTGAGGGGCCGTCGCTGACCAGGCACGATTTGCCCGGCTCGCGGTCCATGCACACGATGCGCCGCGCCGGTTTGACGCCCGGCGGCAGTTTCACCGGCGGATTGCCCTGCATAATCTTGTCGTGGCCTTGCGCGAGGCCCACGGGGCCGTCGACAAATTTCGCGGCGATCATGTCGAACGCGACGCGCCCGCCGCCCGGCGAGTAGCTTTTCCATTGGTGCCACGCGCCGACATCGATGACGACGTCGCCGGGCGCCCACTGCACTTCGCCGTCGTCGAGCACCAGCGGGCGCTCGCCGTCGAGGAGTATCGCGTAGTCGACGGTCTCGGTCTTGTGCATGCCGCCCGAGCACGCGCTGGTGCCGCCGCGATCCCAGCGCCTGCCATGCGCATCGACTTTGATCGAATGCGACGGCACGAGGTGCGGATCTTTAGCGGGATCGTAGTCGGGCGCGCGCCCGGCGCTCTGCACCACGCGCCACTGTCCGCCGTGCGGCGGGCCCGGAAAGTCGTAGGGCAGATTGCCGTCGTCGTTCGAGCCTGCGAGCGGGGCGGGACTTTCGTTCCACACCCAGAAATCGATGTGGCCGCGGCCCGCGCCCATCGACACTTCGTGCATCCCCGGCGCCGGGCCGTCCCAGACGACCTTCGATTTGCCATTGGCATCGACCCCGGTGACTACGCGCCGTATCGGCGTCAGACTTTTTTGCTCCATTGTTTTCTCCTCGTTGGCGTATCTTTTCCGCAGCGTGCCCTGGAAAAGCTACACTGATGATACTGCCCCGCGTTAATTTTATAGAGGTTTGCATGAACAAGCTCTGGACGATACTGGCTGCGCCGCTGTTCGCGATTCCTGCACTGCATGTTCTCGCTCAGAACTACCCAACCAAGCCGATACGCATGGTGGTGCCGTTCGCGCCCGGCGGTACCGGCGAATTCCTGTCGCGCAGCATTACGCCGCGCATGGGTGAATTGATCGGCCAGCAGTTCATTGTCGATTTTCGCGGCGGCGCGGGCACCACGCTGGCCGCCGGGCTGGTGGCG
>JBDSSV010000617.1:0-2812 GCA_039928535.1 Burkholderiales bacterium | reverse complement strand
AAGGCGCAGACCCGATCCAACGATCAGACAAGCGCGCCGCCGGCGCGTACAATGCCGTCTGCGCCGGCCGCAATCCATGCCGCCCGCACACACCACCGGAGCAACCATGGCTGCACCAGCCGAAATTACCAACATGGCGTTGTTCTGCGATTTCGAGAACGTGGCGCTCGGCGTCGCGGATGCCAAATATGCGAAGTTCGATATCGATAAGGTACTCGAGCGCCTGCTGTTGAAGGGCAGTATCGTCGTCAAGAAAGCCTACTGCGACTGGGACCGCTACAAGAGCTTCAAGGGCGCGATGCACGAAGCGTCTTTCGAGCTGATCGAGATCCCGCACGTGCGCATGTCGGGCAAGAACTCCGCCGATATCCGCATGGTCGTTGACGCGCTCGACCTTTGCTACACCAAGTCGCATGTCGATGCGTTCGTCATCATCAGCGGCGACTCGGACTTTTCGCCGCTGGTTTCCAAGCTGCGCGAGAACGACAAGACTGTGATTGGCGTGGGCGTCAAGAATTCGACTTCCGATCTGCTGATCGCGAATTGCGACGAGTTCATCTTTTACGACGACCTCGTGCGCGAAAAGCCCGCGCGCAGGCGCGCCGCTCCAAAGAAGGCCGCCGCCAAAACCGAAGCGTCCGCCGCGACGCCGACCGCCGACGCACCGAAGAAATCCGACGACGACAAGAAGCAGGAAGCGCTCGACCTCATTCTCGAAACCATCGAAGCGCTCGGCACGGAGCGCGGCGGCGACGGCAAGATCTGGGGCTCGATGGTCAAGCAGGCGCTGAAGCGGCGCAAGCCGGGCTTCAACGAGCCGTATTACGGGTTCCGCTCATTCAACGCGCTGCTCGAAGAAGCACAGTCCCGCAACCTGCTCAAGCTTGAACACGACGAGAAATCCGGCGGCTATATCATCCGCATGCTGGCGCACGAGGACTGACGCGCGCCGGCCGGTGCTGCCCTCCCCAACTCTATTTCGAGATCTGCAGGTTCGCTTCCTTTACCAGCCGCTTCCACTTCGCGATTTCCGACTTGATATGCGCGTTGAACTGCGCGGGCGAACTGCCGACCGGCGTCGAGCCGTCCGCCGCCAGGCGCGCCGCCACGTCGGGTTCTTTTAAGCCTTCGACCATTGCGGCGTTGAGCTTCTTCACGATGGCCTGGGACACGCCGGCCGATGTTATTACCCCATACCACTGGTCGACCTCGTAACCAGGCGCGCCGGCCTCGGCGACGGTCGGCAAGTCGATGGACGGCGAGCGCTTGCCTGCGGTAATCGCGAGCCCGCGCAGCTTGCCGGCCTGTATCTGCGTGCGCGTGCCGATCAGCGATCCGAAGCCGACCTGCACTTCGCCCGCGAGCATCGCGGGTATGACCGCGGCAGTACCCTTGTACGGTATATGAACGATCTTGACCCCTGCAATGTGGTTAAAAAGCTCGCCGGCGAAATGCTGCAGCGTATTGCTGCCGGACGAGCCGAAATTGAGCTTTCCCGGATTCGCCTTCGCATAAGTTATGAGCTCTGCCACGGATTTCGCGGGCACCGACGGATGAACGTACATGACGTAAAAAAGCGACGTTGCCTGCGTGATGCCCTGCAGGTCCTTCGTAAGGTCGTAAGGCAGTGTGGAATTGGTCGCCGAATTGACTGAGTTCGAAGCGGAAATCAGGCAGATGGTATAGCCGTCGGGGATCGCCTTCGCCGCGAAATCGACGCCGATCGCGCCGCCGGCCCCCGTACGATTGTCGGCGACGACCTGCTGGCCCCATTTTTCAGTGAGTTTCTGCGCAATCGTGCGCGCGGTGATGTCCGTGCCTGCACCCGGCGAGAACGGCACGATAAAGCGTATGGGCCGGCTCGGATAACTTGCGACCGGGTCGCTCTGCGCCGCGTTTACGGGCGAGGCGACCAGCGCCGGTGCGATGCTTATCGCAATTGAGAGAATGATGCGTTTGATGATGGCTGCTCCTCGTGATTACGGGCCTGTGGCGGCCCCTCAATGCCTATTGTAGCCGCCACGGCGTGCGTGTGCTCCGCAGCCGGCGGCTGATGCGCAGTTCGCCGCCGCGCATGTGAATTCAGACGGCGTGCCGTTCCAGAAAGTTCAATATCACGAGGCTCGCATCGAGCGTGAGCGCCGCCTCTCCGCACAATATCCCGGTCACTTGCGCCAACGGCACGCGCCGGAATTCCGCGACTTCGCCGTCCATGTTCTGCGGCTGAAATTCCCGCGATAACTCGAGCTCGAAAACGAATATCGTTTCGGACTGCACGCCTTCGGGCACTTCGCGCAGAATTTCTATCGAGCCACCGCTTGTCGCTGTGCGCGCGAATTCTTCCGGAATGCCCGCCTCTTCCCACGCCTCGCGAACTATCGTCTGCAATGGCGGGACGCCGGCGCACATGCCGCCGCCGACCAGGTTGTCGAGCATGCCGGGATCGATCGGCTTGGTCGCCGCGCGGCGCGCGAGCCACATTTCGATGTCGTGTCCTCCGCCGCACCAGCCGTTCGCGTGCGCGGCATAAGTCGTCGTGCCGAAGAAGCGTGCGGCCGCGCGCTCGATGTGAAAAAGGGCCGGCGCATCGAACGCGGTGACTACTGCATAGCGCTCGTCGCGCCAGCCGGCAACGGCCCCCTCGTGATGCAACGCGCGAACGACATCATCGATGGCCCCGCTACGCGCCTCGGCGTCGGTCAGTGAGTCGGCGACGCTCACGCCATGCGCATCGCGCTTGAAAATTTCCGGCCATGCCAGCAGCCGTTGCGCATGCGCTTTGCGCAGCCAGCCCACGCGTGCGCCGGCGCAC
>JBDSSV010000616.1:0-7136 GCA_039928535.1 Burkholderiales bacterium | reverse complement strand
CGGGCAAGCCATTCAAACTGGCCATTACCGCGTGCATGAGAAAGCTGCTGACCATACTCAATGCGATGCTAAAAAAGAACCAATCGTGGAAACTTCAAGGCATTTCTTGACACGGTTGCTCCCCTTGTCCCCCAAGGGGATTTCCTGCGGGGCAAAGGTGAGGATGGGAAATGCCGCAAAGCGGCATGTATTTAACCGCGCGGATGGTGCTTCGCGTGCAGCTGCTTCAGTCTTTCGCGCGCCACATGCGTGTAAATCTGCGTCGTCGAGATATCGGAGTGTCCCAGCAACAGCTGGACGACGCGCAAATCGGCGCCGTGGTTCAGCAGATGGGTCGCGAACGCGTGACGCAGCGTGTGCGGCGACATCGGCCTGGTGAGCCCCGCCTTCGCCGCATGGCGCTTCAGCAGATGCCAGAACGACTGGCGCGTCATCGCGGCGCCGCGCGCGGTGACGAACATCGCATCCGCCCCGCGTTTACCCAGGATCTGCGGCCGCGCTTCTTTCAGATAGCGCTTGATCCAGTTCAGCGCTTCTTCACCGAGCGGCACAAGCCGCTCTTTTGCGCCTTTGCCGACGATGCGCACGACGCCCATGTCCTGGCTGACCTGCGCGACCCTCAATGTCACGAGCTCGGACACACGCAACCCGCTCGCATACAGCGTTTCCAACATCGCGCGGTCGCGCAGGCCAAGCGCATCCGCGACGTCGGGCGCGCCTAGCAGCGCTTCGACATCTGCTTCGGTGAGCGTTTTCGGCAGGCCGCGCGGCAGCTTGGGCGAATCGATGTTGAGCGTGGGATCGGACTTGATCCTGCCCTGGCGCAGCGCGTATTGATAGAAGCGCTTGAAGCTGGATAAAGAACGGCTCGTGCTCGTTGCCTTGGCCTTACCAGCGACGCGATGGGCCAGGTAGGCGAGCAGATCGCGATGCTCCGCGGCAAGCAGCGCCTTGCCGCGCGTTTTATCAAGCCAGCCCGCGAACTGCGTCAGGTCAAGACGGTAGCTGGCCAGGGTGTTGCGCGAAAGGCCGTCTTCGAGCCAGAGGGCGTCGCAGAATTCGTCGAGCCCGTTGTCATCCGGCATTTTCGTGCCGCAACAACCATTGCTTGATCTGAATGGGTTCACCGCCGCTCGCGTGCATGAAACCACCGATGCCGCCGCTCGCGACCACGCGATGACAGGGAACGATGAGCGGCAGGCGGTTCGCACCGCACGCGCCGCCGACCGGACGCGGCGCGCTGGTCAGTTTCCTCGCCACGTCCATATAGGTCAGCGTTTTGCCGGCGGGAATGGCGTGTATGACCTTCCACACCCGCTGCTGGAACGCGGTGCCGCGGAGCTCGAACGGCAAATCGAATTCGACGTCCGGGTCGTCGAGATATTTTTCGAGCTGGCGGCAGACTTTGGCGGCGAGCTTGTTGGTCGGCTCAAGAGTCGCTACGCCGCGCGGCAGGTATTCGATGCGGGTAACGAGGTCGCCCGCGGCGCGGATGCCGAGCACGGCGAAGGGGGTGGGGAATTTGGCGTCGAACAATTCGCCCGGTGCTGCGCGCTCGGGCTTGAGGCGGCTCTGCGACAGCCCGACTGCGTCGATGCAATCACGCAGCAGCAAGCGAATCGCTTTTACGCAATTTCTGCATGATGACCACCCCCACGAACAGGGCCAAGCCGACAATGTCGAAAAACGCGCGCGGATAAACTAACATCAATCCGGCGACGATCAGCATCCAGCGTTCGGGTACGGTCGTCTTTCGGAACAGCCATCCCTGCAGGCCGCCTGCCAGCGCGGCAATGCCGAAGGCAGCAGTTATCGTCACTTCCGCAATCGAGATCCAGTTGGCCTGGGCTAGGTTCTTGAACGAACCATCGAGCAGCAATCCGACACCGGTGGGATCAAGCACGAACATGAACGGCACCAGGAAAGCGGGCGCCGTGTACTTCCAGCATTGCAGGGTCGTGCGGTACGGGCCACCACCGGTAATCGCGGCGGCCGCGAACGGCGACAGCGCGGTTGGCGGGGAGACTTCTGACAGCACCGCGTAATAGAAAATAAACATGTGCGCCGCGTAGTCCGGCACTCCAAGCTTGATCAGCGCGGGCGCTGCAATTACCGCGCAAATGATATAGGACGCGGTCACTGGCACAGCGAGCCCGACTATCCACACGATCAGCGACGTGTAAACGGCCGTGAGCAACAACCGCATATCGTGCAGCATGGCCGGGGTATCCGCCGCGCCGAAAAAGGTCCACAAGCTGACCAATGCATGCGCTCCGGAATCGGCGTAGTCGAGCACGATCGAGCTGAATTTGAGCCCGAGGCCGGTCAGCGTGACGACGCCAACGATGATGCCGGCCGAGGCGCAGGTCATCGCAACGGTCAGCACGCTCAGCGACCCGCCTGCCAACGCCTTGATGAAGCCGGAATTCCAGAAACCTTTGATCCAGGGCAGACGTCCCCGGAACCAGTCGTACGGGATCAGCGCCGAATCCGCGCGGAAGAACGACAGCAGGAAAGTCACAACCGTCGAGTAGAAAACCGACAGCACGGGCGAGTAACCGAGCAGCATGAAAATTACGATCGCGATCAGCGATACGAAATGAAACCAGTAGCGCACCGCGAGCGCGCCGGCGCGCTGCTGCTTCGCGAGTACGACCGTCTTCATGCCGAATTTGCGCGCGTCGATCTCGACCATGATGAAGATCGCGAGATAAAACAGGATTGTCGGAATCGTCGCCATCAGAATTACGTCCAGGTACGAGATCTTGAGGAATTCCGCGATCAGAAATGCGGCGGCGCCGAGAACCGGCGGCGACAGGATCGCCCCCAGTCCGCCGGCGGCAAGCAGCCCGCCGCCCGCCTCCTTGCTGTAGCCCGACTTGGCGAGCAGCGGCCACGCCACCGAACCCAACGTCACCGTCGTCGCAACGCCGGAGCCCGACGGCCCGCCGAGCAGAAACGAGCCCATCACGACCGCACGCCCCGCGCTCGACGGCTTGCCCCCCATCGCGGCGAATGAAAAATCGATGAAAAATTTCCCCGCGCCAGAGAATTGGAGGAACGCGCCGAAAATGGTAAACAGGATGATCAGCGTCGATGACACATCCACAGCGACGCCGAATATGCCTTCCAGCGTCATGTACAACGATCCGGTCAGCCGCGCGACCTCATAGTCCTTGTGCGTCCATGGCGGCGGCAGATGGGAGCCGAACAATGCGTAAGCGATGAACAACACGACGATAAACGGCAATATCCACGTCGAGCTGCGGCGATTGCCCTCCAGGATCAGCGCGATGAGCACTACGCCCACCACCTGATCAGTCATCGTAGGTATGGTGGCGCGATCGCCCAGCAGATCGCCCCAGTACAATATGTAGCAGACCACCGCGATCGAGAGCACCGCAAGAATTACGTCCCACCACATGAGCCGGTGACGGAAACGCGGCACTACGGGGAAGAGCAGGAACACCAGCACGAGGGCAAACGCCACATGGAGCGGGCGCAGCATATAGGCGGGGACGATCTCCACCGCCGCGTAGAGGTGAAACAGCGACATCACCACGGCGCACAGGGTAAGGAACACCGCCAGCGCGCCGGTATAGCGATTGATCGCGCCTTCTTCTTCTTCAATGAACTCCTCGGCTTTTTTCATCGCCTCGGAACTTACGACCTCATCGTTCGTGGCCGGCTGTTTGTCGTCGCTCATCGCCACACCCCCCTCTTCAATCGCGTCGCGCTGTCATCTTAGCACGCTGCCTTGCGACGCCAACAGCGGCGCGCGCGCAAAAAAAACCCCGTCCGCGAACGGACGGGGTCACTATGCAATGCCTGACTCAGAACTTCAGGCCTTTTTCCTTCATATACTTCACCGCGCCCGGGTGCCACGGTATCGGCGACGAGCCGGGCTTCTGATTTTCTAGCTTGATGTCGGCTGCCGCCTTGTGCACCGCGATCAAATCGGCGCGCTTGTCGAATATCGTCTTGACGATGTTGTAGACGGTCTGGTCGGTCATGTTCGCGTTCGCCACCAGCAGGTTCGTCACCGCGGTTGCGTGGTTATCGACCTTCATTCCGGGATAGGTCGATTTCGGAATTTCCTCCGCAATATAGATATCGCCGTATTTCTTCGCCATCGCCGGTACCAACTGCGCGGAGTCGAGGAATTTGATCGTAATGCCGGGGGTCGCGGCGAGGTCGGTCACGGCCGATGTCGGCAGGCCGGCGACGAAGAAATATGCATCGATCTTCTTGTCCTTCATCGCGTTGGTCGACTCCGCGGCGCCGAGACGCTCGCGCGTGAGGTCTTTCAGCGGATCGAGACCGGCGGCTTCGAGCACGCGGAACGCAAACACTTCCGTGGCGCTGCCCGGTGAACCGGTGGACACGCGTTTACCTTTGAGATCCTTGATGCTGTTGATGCCGTTGCCTTCCACGGTCACCACGTGCATCAAATTGGCGTACAGCACGAGCATATTGCGCACCGGGATCTTGCCATCTTTGAATTTATCCACGCCGTTGACCGCATCCAGCGCCGCATCGGACTGGGTCAGGGCAATATAAGACTTGCCGGTGCCGATCAAGCGCATGTTGTCGACCGAACCGCCGGTCACTTCAGCGGTGGCCTGCATGCCTGGAATGCTCTTCGAAAAAATGTTGGCCATGCCGCCGCCCAGCGGATAGTAGACCCCGCCGGTGCCGCCAGTGGCGATCGATAGGTTGATGGTCTCTGCCGCGGTGGCGCCGGACGCTAGGATTGCAGCCGCGATAAACGCAAAAATCCTGCTGGTTCGACTCATGCTTACTCCTCCTGTTATTGATAGTGTGTCCTGCGAGCGCACACATAATACGGGTTGATCACGATTCCCGCCAACCCAACCATAAGACTACGCTACGCCGGCCAAGTTCACACGTCGCGGGAAACCCGCTACATGCGCCTCGAATCAAGCGCATGCGGCACGCCACGCTAATGTGCGAACAGCTTGTCGGGGTCTTTGAACGCCTTGAATTCGATGGCATTGCCGGACGGATCGAGAAAAAACATCGCGGCCTGTTCGCCGATGGTGCCCTGAAAACGCACTTGCGGCTCGATCACGAATTGGGTGCCCGCGGCGACCAGCCGGTCGCGCAGCTTTTCCCAGTCCGGCATCGGCAGCACGAGACCGAAATGCCGCACCGGCACTTCGTCGCCGTCGACCGGGCTCGTAATGCGCTTGCGCGCTTCGCCGGGCACCTGGTAAGCGACGATCTGGTGGCCGTAGAAATTAAAATCCACCCAGTACTTGTCGCAGCGCCCTTCGCTGCAGCCGAGGACATCGCAATAGAATGCGCGGGTCGCCGTGAGATCATCGACCGGAAATGCAAGATGAAAGAGCGGTGTCGTCATGTTTGCGCGCGCGCTGCGCCCGGGATAAAGAAGAAGAGCGCGAATTCTACAACGAGGGCGCGGTCATTGCGCGGCTGGCCGACTTTGTGTTAACCAGTGAGGCTATTGATTTTCTGTCGGCAAGTTAAGCTTAAACACCGGGAACAACATTGGCGCCGGCCCTCGCAGCATTGGCTTCTCTGTTTTTCGGCATCGCCCTTGTCACCGGGCGGGCCGGACTTCGGTTGCTGGATGTGCGAGCGGGAGCGGCCATCAGCATTCCCGTCGCGACCCTGTTGTTCGTGGTGGCTGCGCCTTTTGCACTCGATACGAGTGGATTCAGCGTACGCGCTGCGTGCTTGTTTGCCGCGGTCGGCGTGTTCTTTCCGGCGATCGTCACCCTCCTGACATTTCGCTCGAACGAGTTGCTGGGTCCCACGGTTACGAGCGCGGTGTCTGGAACTGCGCCGCTTTTCGCATTGCTTGCCGCCGGACTCTTGCTTGGCGAGCGGGTGCCGGTCCAGGCGGCCTTGTCGGCGTGCGGCGTGGTGCTCGGCATCAGCCTGCTCTCGTGGAAGAGAAATGCGGCGCGCGCGGGTTTTGCCGGCCGCTTGTTGCTGTGGCCGATTGCGGGCGCCGTCCTGCGCGGGCTGGCGCAAGCCGGCGCGAAAGCCGGTTTGCTGCTGTGGCCGAATCCTTTCGCGGCGGCGCTGATCGGCTATGTCGTGTCGTCGGCCACCGTTATCGGCGCCAATCAATTGCGGCAAGCACAGCGTCCGCTGTTGACGGCGCAAGGCATTGCCTGGTTTGCCGCAACCGGCATCCTGAACGGCAGCGCGGTGCTGCTGATGTACTCGGCGTTGAGCGTGGCTCCCGTCTGGACGGTTGCCCCCATTGTCGCCTCATATCCGCTGGTGACCGCAATAGTCGGCGCCGCGGTCCTGCACGACGAGAGACTGTCGCTGCGCGCCGTCGCGGGCGCGGTCATCACGGTTGGCTCTATCATCTACCTGGTCGCTTCTCATGCAGGCACCTGACTATAAGCGCACGGGGTGCTGCACGCGCGCGACGCTCGACTGCATGTTACGCATGAGTAACGCGATGGAACACCGCTCCGTCGGCATACAAAAATAAATACCCGGCGGAAACGCGGCTTGATCATCGATACTTTGCGGCCCGCGCAGCGCGGCGTACACTGCCGCCTTCTATAATACGAGCAGGGAATCCCGTGAACAAAACACGCACCGACAGGCTCGTCCTGACCGCTTTCGCCTGGGTCATTGGTGCAATTGCAACGGGTCTGGCGCCCGCATCCGCTGGTGCGCAGGCATATCCGTCACGTCCGCTGCGCTTTATCGTGCCTTTTCCTCCAGGCGGCAGCACCGACATTTACGCGCGCATCATCGGCCCGCGCCTTGCGGATGCGCTGCACCAGCAGGTCGTCATCGACAACCGGGCGGGCGCGGGCGGCGCGCTGGGCGCGGATCTCGCCGCGAAAGCAGCGCCCGACGGCTATACGATATGGCTGGGGCAGACCAACAATCTCGCAATCGGCCCGGCCATGCGCGGCAAGAATAGCTACGACCCCGTGCGCGATTTCTCGCCGATCACGCTGCTGATGAAAGCGCCGCAGGTGATGGTCGTCAATGCGGGCTCGCCGATCGTGTCGATCAAGGAGCTGATCGCCGCGGCAAAAGCCAAACCGGGCACTCTCACCTTCGCATCCGCCGGCATCGGCAGCTCGGGCCATATCACCGGCGAGCTGTTCAACCAG
>JBDSSV010000615.1:0-4639 GCA_039928535.1 Burkholderiales bacterium | reverse complement strand
CGATTTCCCCGTCCTTCCCTTCCGCGGCGGGTCTGCCGCAGCACCATACGATTGTATGTGAACGGCCGGCGAGTGGCTATGCGGTGCGTCTCATGCTGCGTGCGGGGACGTGCATAATAGCGACTTTTCGGGAGGACACATTCAATGAAAATCGCCGTCATCGACGATTACCAGGACGCATTCCGGCAGCTGGCAGGATTCGCGCGCTTGAAGGACCACGAAGTGGTGGTGTTTCACGACACGGAAAAAGATCCCGCGAAGCTCGCGGCGCGGCTCGCGGATGTCGACGCTGTATTGCTCACGCAGCAACGCTCGCCGTTTCCGCGCGCCGTCATCGAGAAGCTGCACGGGCTCAAGCTGATCGCGCAGACCGGACGCAACACGAACCACATAGACGTGGCGGCATGCACCGAGCACGGCATCGTCGTCGCGGCGGCGGGCAGCGGGACACCGCATGCGACGGCCGAATTGGCGTGGGGCTTGATACTCGCCAGCCTGCGCAGCATTCCGCAAGAAGTCGAACAGCTGAAAAAAGGCGTGTGGCAGACGACCGTAGGCACCGGGCTGAACGGCAAGACGCTGGGCGTGTACGCGCCGGGCCGTATCGGCCGCTGCGTGGCCGCCGTCGGCAAGGCGTTCGGCATGAAAGTCACGTGCTGGGGCCGCGATGCATCGAAAGCCACAGCGCGCGAGCTGGGTTACGACGTGCCGGCGAGCCGTGAAGAATTCTTCGCCGGCGCTGACGTCATCAGCCTGCACATTCCGCTCAACAAGGAAACGCGCGGCATTGTCACTGCCGCTGACCTGGCGTGCATGAAGTCGACTGCATTATTCGTTAACACGAGCCGCGCGCCGCTGGTGGCGGCAGGTGCTCTCGAAGCAGCATTGAAGAAAGGGCGCCCGGGGTTTGCGGCAGTCGACGTCTACGAGGATGAGCCGGTGACCGGCGGCAATCATCCGCTGCTCAAAATGCCAAACGTCATCTGCACGCCGCACCTGGGCTACGTCGAGAAATCCACGTATGAGTCGTACTATGGCGCCGCCATCGACGGCATCGTCGGTTTTGCCGCGGGCAAGCCGGTGAACGTGCTCAATCCGGAAGCCATCGGCACGAGGTAGTTGGGTGGCCGGCTCAAGTTAAGCCGAAATGATAACCCGCACCGCGCTGCCGCTTGTTAACCCCATCGCGGGTGCTCTCCCGTTTATAGCAGGGACATCAGTTTGATGTTTACGGCTAGGAGAGAAAATGATGAAAAAAACGCTATTTACGGCGGCTGCAGTGTGGCTCGGTATCGCGGGCCCGGCGCTGGCTGTCGGCAGCATCGCCGACGTTACAGTTTACGACCGGGCGGAAAATCGTACGTTGCAGGTGTACCAGCACGAAGGCCGCTATTACATCGCGGGCAAGCCCGGCAACCAGTATCAGGTCAACCTCCGCAGCAACCAGGCGGGCGAAATCCTCGGCGTCATTGCGGTCGATGGCGTCAACGCGGTATCGGGAGAAACCGCCAACTGGAGCCAGACCGGCTACATCCTGAGCCCGTATTCCTCCTTCGGCGTCAAAGGCTGGCGCAAAAGCCTGCAGCGTACCGCCGCGTTTTTCTTTACTGAGCTTGAAAATTCCTATGCGGCCCGCACCGGCCGGCCCGATAACGTCGGCGTGATCGGTGTCGCGGTGTTCCGCAGGAAGCCCGAGCCGGCGGTCGGAGGCATCAGCCGTTACTATGAGCGCAAGCGCGCGGAAGCCGCCGCCGACGCGCCGGTGTCGCGCGACGCGCAAGGCACTGCCAAGAACGAGGTCGGCCAGTCCGAACGCGCTGACGCCGCGGCGCCCAGTGTGTCATCGATCTCACCGCCGGCGCAGGAGCCGAGAAAACTCGGCACCGGCCACGGCCAGAGCGAAACGTCAGTCGTGCGCCATGCAAATTTCGAGCGCGCATCGGGCACGCCGGACGAGGTGATCACGATTTACTACGATAGTTACCGCAATCTGGTGGCGCAAGGCGTGATCCATGACAACCCGCGGCTGGCGCGGCCGCATCCTTTCCCCGGCCAGTTCGTGCCCGATCCGCGCTAGCGCGGCGTCGGCGCGGCCCGCCGTGCGCGGGTTGCCCAAGTGGCGCGGGTTGCGCATACTGGCAACCCGCTATGGCCGAGAACGAGACGACGAGCGACGAGGACCTGATGGAGAGCTACCGCGATGGTGATGCCGCGGCGTTCGATGTCCTCTACGGGCGGCATAAGGGCGGCGTGTTCCGCTATCTGCAGCGCCAGTGCGGGAACCGCGGCATCGCCGAGGAGCTTTTTCAGGACGTATGGATGAATCTGATACGCGCCCGCGCCAACTATACCGTGCAGGCGAGATTCACGACTTTCTTGTACAAGCTCGCGCACAACCGGCTGATCGACCATTACCGCGCGCAGTCGGGGAATGTGCCGGCATCGTTCGATGAAGAGGGTGGCCCGGCGCTGGACGATGTCGTGGCGCCGCGCAGCGCTGATCCGGCGGTCGGCGCCGATGTCAGGCAGCAATCCCGGCGCATATTGCAACTCATCGAAGGCCTGCCAGCCGCGCAACGCGAAGCATTTTTGCTGCAACAGGAGTCGGACATGAGTGTCGAAGAAATCGCGCAGGCGACCGGTGTCAACCGCGAGACCGCGAAAAGCCGTTTGCGCTATGCGCTGGCGAAATTACGCGAAGGCATGCAGGAGCTGGCCTAAAGACCATGAGCGAATCCGTGCACAACGACACCGGGCACGATCCGGAGCTGACCGCGATCTATCGCGCCGCCCCGGCGGACGCGCCGCCGCCCGCACTCGATGCGGCGATCCTTGCCGCGGCACGGCGCGAAGTCAGCGCACGCCCGCGGCCGGCGGGTTTTACTTTCCGCTCGTTGCGCGCGCCATTGTCGATCGCCGCCGTTCTCTTGCTGAGCGTGAGCCTCGTGACACTGATGCGCGAGGAGGCGCCGGAAATCACCGGGCCGCCGCGGGTGGACCTGCCCTCTGCTGAGTCCAGCAAGCTTAAGGTCGATCGTCACGCAAACGACCCTGCCGAAAGCGCTAGCGTGCGCGAGGAGCAACGGCCGAAAAACCTTGGTCTCAAGCCCCCGCAATCGGCGACGGCGTCCGGCTTGGGCGTGCGCGGCTCGCAGTTCGCCGAGTCGATGCCACGCTCTAACAAGGACGCCGTAGCGGCTAAACCGGAGGCGGACGCGGCGCCGCCGATGGCATTCGCGAAGCGGCGTGAAGCGGCGCAGGATGTCGATGAGTTACGCGACAAAAAGGCTGCGGTGTCGAAACAGGCAGCCGCGTCGGTCGAGCGGCAGGGTAATGCCGCCGAGCCCGAGACCCGGCGGGCGTTTTCGCAGCCGCCGGCTGCGGCAGCTCCGAGCAAGGAGATGGCTGCCGGGATGGCGCAGCCGGCTGCGCCCGCGGTCAGTGCGGTCGTCGCGGGCGCGCCCGCCGAAAACAAAACCCAGGCGGGCTCCACCGGTGCGGCTGCCGACCGCGTCGAGCCTGCGCCACGCTTGCGCGCGCAATCCGGCGATGCACCGGTGCGCCAACTTGGGGAGGCGCCGTCTACATTCGCACCGAGTCCGCCGCAAGCTAAGCCCTCCGCTCCCGCGGCTGCGCCCGTACCGGCGCTGGGCAAGCTTGAGCGCAGCGCCGACCTCGCGCCGGGAAAGTGGCTCGAACACATTGAGGAGTTGCGCAAGCAGGGCCGGCTGGACGAAGCCAGAGTGAGCCTGCTCGAATTTCGCAAGCGCTACCCGGACTATCGATTGCCATACAGTTTGAGCGATCTGGCGAAACCGTGAACCCGCCAGATGACCTGTCCGCAGATCTCCCGCCGGTGATGCCGGCGGAACCCGAGTCGGGGGCTTGCTGTAACAGCGGCTGCGATCCTTGCGTCTTCGATCTCTACTGGGAGGCCGTAGACCGTTATGAGCAGACATTAGCCCAGTGGAAAGCCCGGCATCCCTCGTCTTGAGAGGTTATTTATTGGCAAATTATTGAATAATAATAAATATTTATGTCGGCCTTTCCCCAAGCTGAACCTAAATTTCAGCACGCGGTCGAACTGCCGCCATTTCTAATACGCGTCGCACCAATCAACTGGAATCAAGTTCGAAATCCGGTTTGACAAGGTCCTGAAAAACCATATAATGCCGCGACTTGTTGCGTTGCACCATCATGCACAGGGGGGCGGTTTTGCTGTCATAAAAACGCGAAGATTGATGTTGCGTTGAGTACAACCAACCACTAGAATTGGCGAAATTTTTTGAAGAAACCACAAGCTGTAGTGGTTTTTGAATTTATTAGCGACGGTAGTACTAAGGAGCGTTGTTACCCCAGCAAGGTAGCAGGTCAGCCGGTGGCAGATTGACCGGCGATACACGAAAGGAGGTTTTGCGTCATGGCAAAATCACACCCCGCACGATGCGACGATCACGGCGCCCCAGCTTTAGCCGAATGGGCGCGCAACACGGTGGCCATGTTTACTTTGATGGCCTGTCTGGTTTCTCTCAGCATCATCCTGCATGCCCAATACGGATTACGCTTTGCCGGCGCCATCGTGCACGGCTTGGGGACGCTGGATCTGGCGCAGCTGGTGATCGCCACGGATGTTCCGGCC
>JBDSSV010000614.1:0-10731 GCA_039928535.1 Burkholderiales bacterium | reverse complement strand
ACCGGCAATGGCCGCGGCCAATGTGCGCTGCAACACGCCTGTAAAACTTTTCATATCCGTTCTCCTCGTGTGTGAAATTCAAACGCCGGCATCCGGCCGCCGCCTTTCGTCGCGCCGTCAGTCAGTCAGGCTTGGCGCGAAGTGCATCGAGCATATATGCGCACCCCTGCCCAGTTCGTACGTTCGCGTACAGACGCACCGTTTCGACTATTCATAATTATCACCCGTGGTGCGTGGCGCCGGTCATGGGCATTTCATATAGCGCCGGACTGCGATGCCACCTATTTCAAACACGGTATTAATTTTGCGAGGAGAGACACATGAATTGGGACCGTATCGAAGGCAACTGGAAACAGGCCAAGGGCAAAGTGAAAGAACAGTGGGGCAAGCTGACCGATGACCACCTCGACCAGATCGCCGGCAAGCGCGATCAACTCATCGGCAAGATCCAGGAGTCCTATGGGATCGGCAAGGACGACGCCGATCGGCAGGTCAAGGACTGGGAAACGCGCAACGGAGATCTGTTCGACGATAGCACCCGCCACTGAGCGTCGCGGCCCGCGATCTCGCAGCAAATATTTTTAACCTCTGAGAGGTAACCATGCATACAAAAATTGCCACGACACTGATAGTGGGCGCGCTGCTAACGCCCGCGGCGGGTTTTGCCGCCGAGAAATCCATGACCCACGGCGCCAAAGAAGCCGTTTCGGACTCCGCGATCACCACTAAGATCAAGGCTGAATTCGCCAAAGACAAGATGGTGAGCGCGATGCACGTCAAGGTCGACACCGACAACAAGGGCGTCGTCACGCTCAGCGGCAACGCGAAGAGCAAGGCGGAAGCCGACCATGCCGTCAAGCTCGCGCACGACACCAAAGGCGTGACCTCCGTCAAGAACGACATCGTGATCGGCGATGCCGGCGGCAAGGCGATGACCCATACCGACAAAACGATGACACAAAGCGTCAAGGAAAACGTCGGCGACGCGGTGATCACGACCAAGATCAAAGCCGAGTTTGCGAAAGACAAGATGGTCAGCGCGATGCACATCAAGGTCGACACCGACGACAAGGGCGTCGTTACGCTGAGCGGCAATGCCAAAAGCAAAGCCGAGTCGGATCAGGCCGTCAGAATTGCGCGCGACACTAAAGGCGTGACTTCGGTCAAGAACGACATCACCGTCCAGGCGAAGTAACTACCGCTCGGAACTAAGAAAGTGCCGTCACCCTTTCCGGTGACGGCATTTTTATTTGGGCTGCCGCAGGGAGCGTGCTTCGTGTGCAAGCTACGTCCGGTGCGCATCGGGAGGGTAGCAGGTGTCCGACTTTTCCCGCACGAACAGTTTGTCATCCGCGTCGAGCACGACGCGATTGGGGTCGACTTCAACGATATTGACGGTGTCGATTTGCCCGACCGCTATGAGTCCGGGATGCGACGTGCGAGTGACCTGCGTAATCAACACGCCGTTTACCACCGACCATCTGCCCTCGATCGCGGCGGCCGGCTCGCGGCATTCCGGGGTCGCATAGATGTAAACCAGCGTCGTGCCGTCCACATGAAATATCTGCCGCGCCGGCAGCAGTAAGTTTGCGCCGCTGTCGGGCGGGTTCACCCAGCTGCCGACCAGGGCGACCTTGAGATCGATGTCGGAAACAGGTTCACCAAACGCGTTAGCGGCGAGCAGCATACTCAACAAGAAGAGACCCGCCAGTTGCGGAATCGACATTCCTATCTCCTTCGCCGCGAATGCGCTGGGCCAGCAGGTACACCGCGTCGATTGAACGATATGCGTATGAAATTGACGCGTCTATCGGACGACGACGACTCTTACGGTAGGCGCAAAGCAGATTATCTACGCTCGCGTATGCACGGTAGGCAGGTACCTACGCTGCTTGATCCGCTGTACTGACGCAAAGTATGTGTTCAACCGTACGGACTTTGCACTTCAAGCGGGGATAATCATTGTCGCAATGGCCCGCTATGGCGCCAACTTGTCAGCAGTTTTTTTAATCAACCAGGAGCACATCATGATCCGCAAATTTATTGCTTCAGTGATCGCAGCAACTTTTTTCGCCGGCACGTTCGTTACGCTGGCGGGTTGCAACACCGTTGAGGGCGCCGGCAAAGATATCGAGCGCGGCGGTGCGGCCATGAAAGACGAAGCGCGCGAGCAGAAAAGATATTAAGCGCAGGCCATATCGCGCTTGGGCAATTCCGGAGTCGGGCCGCGGTGCGACCTGACTCCGTCTTCTGAATAGGCGTTGATGGTTAATTGGCTGTTGTACGCGTAAACGTCAGCGGCCGGGCTGAATCGCGGCGGCGCAGATAAATAGTAGCGCAGCCAAAGTCAGCGCGTACGCCGCGATTTTATCCCGCTTAGATTACCTTACTTGCATCTTGTCCGCGTCGCAGTCGAGCGCGCGCACGTCGATTAATTGCCCCTAGATCGCAGTGCCGCGGGCCAACTCGGCATTGACCTGCACGTAACGCTGTTGGCGCGCCGACTGCAGGCGTTGCGCGCTGTGCTCGTCCAGTTTGCGAATTTCCTCCCATCGGCCGTCGCGAGTCAGTCGCGCGCGCAGTTCGATGTCGCGTTTTCTTTGCTGCATTCCCACAACCGTGGATGCGCCCCCGGCGTGTGTGGCTTGAATGGCGTGTGCAGCGGAGGCAGTGATCGAGAATGCGACTGTCCGCAACGTGGCGGCCAAGTGTCGATTTCATTTTTTTCTCCTTGTTTTGACTGCAGACTCGTCTGCACCTCACCGTCGTGGTCTGTGGTCTACCGAATTTAGGGCCCGCTATAATCCGAATCGCCACAAATACGGCGGCGGCAGCTTGACCGCAATGCCCGGTAAGCGGAAGCTAGCGCGAAATTCCACTTCGACACGACTCATGCGCACCTTAATTTCCGTGGCAACCGCCTGCCTGAGCATGCTTTATGCGGCGCTCGCAACGGCGCAACCCGACTATCCGGCCAAACCGGTCCGCATCGTGATCGGCACTGCAGCCGGCGGCGGCAGCGACTTGATGGCACGGCTCGTCGGACAGCGGCTGCTGCAGGCAATGAATGCGACGGTAGTGGTCGAGCCGCGGCCCGGCGTCGGCGGCAACATCGCCGCCGAGTATGTCGCGAAATCCCCGCCCGACGGCTATACGCTGTACGTGTGCTACGGCACCCACACAGTCAACCCCATTCTCTACGCAAAACCCGGCTACGACGCCCTGCGCGATTTCGCGCCGGTGACACTGCTCGCGCGCCAGTACAACGCTCTGGTCGTGCATCCGTCGGTACCGGCACGCTCCGTCAACGAGCTGGTAGCGCTGGCAAAGAAAAATCCCGGCAAGCTGAGCTACGCGTCTTCCGGCAGCGGCAGTCCGACCCATCTGGGGATGGAGCTGCTGAAGATCAGCGCCCAAATCGATCTCGTCCACATCCCGTACAAAGGCGCCGCGCCTTCGCGCATCGAGCTCCTGGGCGGTCATGTCGACGTGATGTTCGACGTGCTGCGCACGGCGCTGCCTTTTCGCGACGCGGGCCGCACGCGCATCCTGGCGGTGGCGAGCCCGCAGCGCTCGACGCTGGCGCCCGACCTGCCGACGTTGGCGGAAGCGGGCTGGAAAGGTATCGAGGTGCTCACCTGGCATGCGCTGCTCGCGCCCGCCGGCACGCCGCCCGCGCTCGTAGACCGCCTGCAGTCCGAAATCCAGCGCGGCCTGCTCGCGCCGGCGTCGCGCGACAAGCTTGCCGGCGACGGCGTTGAAGTGGTGGCGAGCACGCCCGCCGAACTCGACGCGTTCATGCGCGCAGACATAGCGAAATGGGCCGCGGTGATCAAGACTGCGCGCATTCGTCCGGACTGAGACGCGCGGGTCCAAATGCCAAATCCCCGCCACGGCGGGGGTTTTATTTTACGTGCGCAATGCGCCGCGATTATTTCTTGACGGGCGCCTTCTGGTCCGGATGGTCCGCGCTCATCACCGCGCGGAACACCAGCACGGGGATGGACGCGCGGTGCAGCACGCGGCTCGCTTCGCTGCCGAGCAACAGCGACACGAGGCCCTTGCGATGGCGCGACGTCATGATGATGAGGTCGCAGTGGCGCTCGTTCGCAGTGTTGATGATGGCGTCGAACGGCTGCGAATTCGTTGCAATCTCGGTATTGCATTCGACGCCCTGCGCCGCGGCGGATTTCTTGACGAACGCGAGAAAGCTTTCCGCGCGCGCGCGTGCTTCCTCGTCCATTTTTCCCGGCAGCGCCGGGTCGAACGAGCTGTCTTCCGCCATCGTCAGGCGATAATCGGGCACGACGTGTATGCCGGTGACCTTGGAGCCGCAAAGTTTTGCGAGCTCGATCCCGCGCTCGATCGCTTTTTCAGAATGGTCGGAACCATCGGTCGGCATCAAAATATGTTTGAACATGATCCCTCCTCCAGTTGGGCGTGCATATTAGACGCTATTTCCGGGGCATCGTGCCAGTGGAATCGTGCGTATGACTGAGAATCCCTCCTCCCCCCAGCATCAAGCCATTGATCCAGAACACGGCCTGCAGTCCGCAAGCCGAGCCGACGACCCCGAAAGCGACCGGTCCGACCACGCGCGTGAGATGGTTTACCGTCATGCGCAATCCGAGCGCCTCCCCCGATCGGCCGGAGGCGGAATTGCTGAACATCTGCATCGTCACTATGGGCTGGCCGCAGCCCATGCCGAGCCCGAACGCGAACGCGACCAGCGCGAGCGCGGTGCCCCCCGTAAACAGCGGCAGCAGCATGAAGCTTGCCGCGCCGAGAAAAAACGCGCCGGCCAGCACGCGGTCCTCGCCGAACCGCGCGATCAGCCGCGTTAACAGCACGCGCACGACGAAGGCCGCCGCGGAATTCATGGCCAGAACGATGCCGATAGCGGCAGCGGAGAGGCCCACGCCGGTCGCGTAAACCGGCAAATAAAACTGAAACAGGTCCTGCCCGCTTTGTAGCAGGCTGCTGGTCGCGAGCGTCCGGCTGACGCCCTTCGTCGCCAGCATGTCGCGCAGGCCGCCATCGACGTGCTTCACGCGCCCGGTACCCGCGGGCAATGTGCCGCCCCAGATCGCCAGCATCGCTAACGGCATGAGCGCCAGCAGCGCGGGCGGGATGCAGGATGCGGCATAGCCCAGATGCTCGATTGAGAATCCGGCGATCAACGGGCCGGCGAGGCTGCCGACGGAATTGGTCAGGCTGTAGTTGCTGAAGCTCTGCGTGCGATTCGTCGGCGTGCTCAACAGCCCCACGACGTTCTGCAGCGACACGTTGTAGATCGACAGCGACAGCCCGTTGGCCGCCGCCGCGATGAAAATCGCGGTCAGGCCGTCGAAGAAATATGGGATCAAGATGCCAAGGCCGCCGCCGAGCGCGCCCAGCATGAGCAGCCAGCGCGAGCCGAAGCGGTCCGCGAACTTTCCGGCCTGCCAAGCCAGCATCGCGGGGAACAACGAAAACGTCGCCGCCAAGAGGCCGACCGTGGCCGGCGCCGCCCCCAGATTCAACGCATCGAGCGTAAGCACCACGCGACCCGCGCGCATGCTCGTCATGTTGAGCAATCCCAGCAGCAGGGCGAAATTGATGGACATCGCGTGAGTCTAACGAATAATCACGAATCGAGTCATGCCGGGCGGCAGGGCGTTTGCGGTTATTCCCTTAAAGCTTTACGCTGCCGCGTTAGTGTCCTCAGCGCGAAAATATTCCAGCAACTCGTGCTGACCAACAAAGGGGGGAGAAACCCAATGAGATACCTGCTCGCACTCGCAACGCTCGTTTCGCTTGCCACCGCCGCGACCTTCGCGTGCGCTGAAGGTTTTCCCAAACGCGTGCATTACATCAACCATGAAGAAGCCACCGCTGCGTTCGTGAAAGGCGGCCGCCTGATCGAAGACGAAGGCCTCATCGTCATCGCCAACCGCGGCGTGCAGCGCGGCGCCGAGATCCACGCGAAGACGAACCACGTCTTCATCATCGTCGATGGCGAGGCCGATTTCGTTACCGGCGGCAAAATGATCGATGGCAAAGAAATCTCGGTCGGCCAGATCCGCGGCACCGGCATCGACGGCGGACACACGCATCGCCTCACGAAAGGCGACGTGATTACCATCCCGGCCGGCACGCCGCACCAGTGGAAAGACACGTCGAAAACCGGTTCAGTCGGCTACTACGCGGTTAATATCGAGCAGTAAGTTTTTATCGCCCAGGCGAAATGCGCGCGCTCGGGCGGCTTGCCTGCCGTGAAGCGCGTGGCGGTTGGCAAGGCAACGGTGCGGCGGCCGGTGTTCATAATTCGTTCAATGTCCCTAGTCGACTTTGGCGCCGGAGATTTTTACGACTTCGGCCCAGCGCACGAGCCGTGGTAGCGGAGGCTTTATCTTGAGCCCCGCGGATCTTTTTCCCCGGCGGCAGACCGGAAAACCGCGAAGCGACAAAAAGAGCGGGCAATGCCCGCGCATTGCCCGCCCCATCCATCATCGCGTCAGCCGCTATGTCTAGCGGTGCCCGCGATTAAAGTCGTGGTGCCCGTGATGACGATGATGATGCCGATGATGGCGCGCCTGATGGCCGTGGCGGAATTCGCCATGCCGGCTGTTGTGTTGAAAGCCGCGATTGCCGTCACGATGGTCGTTGCCCTGCGCTTGCGCGGCGGACATCGTGAAGCCCAGTGCGGAAACCAGTGCCAGTGCAAACAGTTTTTTGAACATTTTGAGTCTCCTCGATTTGGCGGTGGGGCAAATGCCGTCACCTGACGATTTAGAGCCTACGCTCCGCGGCGCCGGCGGCCATCGGACTTACCGGAAATTACCCCGCTTACAATTACGTTACGTTTGTGTCGACCGCGCAATGCAGGCGGTGGGACCGGACTGCCCGCTTGACGGCGGCGGCGTGCTGGCAGTAGCTTCGGCGTACCCAGTGCACGCGGTTTCCCCAAGGAGTCAAAATTGTTCGAAGGCTTCAAGCAGTTCGACGTCCAGACTAGTGATCCCCAGGTAAAAATCCACGGTGTCATCGGCGGCAACGGCCCGCCGCTGCTGCTGCTGCACGGCAACCCGCTGACACATGTGCACTGGCACCTCGTCGCGCCGCGGCTGGCGAAGGATTACACCGTCATCGCGGCCGATCTGCGCGGCTATGGCGACAGCAGCAAGCCGCGCGGCCTGCCCGACCACAGCAATTACACCTATCGCCGCATGGCGCAGGACCAGGTCGACGTGATGAAGCACTTCGGCTTCGACAAGTTCTTTCTCGGCGGCCATGACCGCGGCGGGCGCACGGCGTTCCGGCTGGCGCTCGATCATCCGGAGCGCGTAATCAAGTTTGCGAGCTTCGACGTTATCCCGACACATCACGTCCTGACTCACATCACGCGCGAATGGGCGTTGAATTCCTATCACTGGTTTTTCGTGGCGCAGCCGTACGACATTCCCGAAAAAATGTTTGAAGGCAAGGAACGCTATTACATCGACAAGAAGCTGACCGCGATGGGTATAGGCAAGGGTGGCTTTACCGAGGAAACGCTCGCCGAATACCGGCGCTGCTGCACGGCCGACAATCTGCACGCGGTATGCGAGGACTATCGCGCGGGCGCAACGCTCGACTTCGACATGGACAAAGCCGACTTCGACGCGGGCCGCAAAGTGCAATGTCCCGCGATCGTTTTCTGGGGCGAGAAAAGTCATACCGAAAAAATGTTCGACGCGCGCGTCGCGTGGCCGCAGTACGCGGCAAACATTTACAAGCTGTGCCCGCTGCCGTGCGGCCACTATCCGGCGGAGCAGGTGCCGGATCAGGTCTATAGCGAGCTGAGCGCGTTTTTGAAAGCCTGACCTATGCAAAGCGGAAAGCGGGTTCAAGTGCCGATTCACGCCGTATGCGGGATCGTATGGGCGTTGGCATTCCCGTTTGCCGGCGCGGCCGACTATCCCGACAAGCCCGTGCGCATCATCGTCGCGCAGCCCGCCGGCGGCAACGCCGACCTCGTCTCCCGCTCATTCGCGCAACGCCTCACCGACCGCTTCGGCGTGCAGTTCGTCGTCGACAACCGCGGCGGGGGCGGCGGCATCATCGGCACCGAGCTCGCGATCCACGCCGTGCCCGACGGCTATACGCTGTTGATCGTGCCGACTGCACTCGGCACAAATCCGGCGCTGGTCAAGAAACTGCCGTTCGACGCGCGGCGCGATCTGACGCCGATTTCGCAGTTGACCGCCGGGCCCAACATCGTGGTAGTGCCGGCCAACAGTCCGTTTAAAAATATCGGCGACATCATCGCGACGGCACACGCGCAGCCGGGCAAGCTGAGCTTCGCGTCGTCCGGGCTCGCCAATGCCACGCATATGGCGGGCGAGCTGTTCAAGTACATGGCTAAGGCCAACATCCTGCACGTCCCGTACAAAGGCTCGCCCGCGGCGATGGTCGCGGTGTCGGCAGGCGAAACAGAACTCGCGTTTGCGGGGATATCCGGCGCGATGCCGCTGATGAAGAGCGGCCGGTTGCGCCCGATTGCGGTGACGGGCGGCAAGCGGTGGTCGACGCTGCCCGAAGTACCGACGATTGCCGAGGCGGGGGTGCCGGGTTACGAAAGCACGAACTGGTATGCGATGTTCGGGCCACCGAAGCTGCCGCCGCGGCTCGTCACTCTGCTCTACACGGAAGTTTCGACGATCGCAAAAAGCCCGGAAATGCGCAGCCGCCTGCTGCCCGACGGGCAGGAACCGCTGGGCACGACACCGACGGAACTCAGCGCGCACCTGGCGCACGAAATCACGAAATGGGTCGAGCTGGCGAAAGCGGCGGGGCTGACGCCGAATTGAGTTGTTCGCAGCCCGTGCAGCGCCGTGCGGCGAGAACAGGCGGCGGGCTCACGCAAGCGCTGGTAAAGCCATGATTAAGTCCCAAACCGTTGGCCGTGAGGTTTAGAAAGGGGTGAACAGTTTCACTCTGCGGAAAGCGGTGTTCGTGCTTCTATACATCAGCACGAACGGACTTAATCACCGCTCCCTAGTAATGCGGGTCGTACATAGTCGCGTGTGCTTGCGCGAGCAGATCCTCGGGCTCATCCGCCTGAGCCATGCCGTGCCGGTGCGCAGTTTTCGCCAGTCCCGCCGCGATATGCGCCGACACTTCCCGCACGCGGCTCAGCGACGGATACAGGCTGCCCTGCGCCAGATCTGATTCGGTGGTGAGGCTCGCCAGCGTGTGCGCGGATCCCATGAACATTTCGTCCGTGATTCTGCGCGACCGGCTCATGATCGCACCCAGCCCGATGCCGGGGAAAATGTACGAGTTGTTGCCCTGTCGCGGCACGAAAGTCTTGCCGTCCAGCGTCACTGGATCGAAGGGGCTGCCGCAAGCGAACAAGGCACGCCCGCCGGTGTAGCGATAAGCCTCTTCTGCCGTGCATTCGGATTGCGAAGTCGGGTTCGACAGTGCAAACACGATCGGCTGCTTGTTGATTTTCGCCATTTCTTCCAGCACTTCTTGCGTAAACGTACCGCCCACCGCCGACACGCCGATGATCGCGGTCGGTTTCAGCGCGCGTATCGCTTCGAGAAAACCGACGATCTCTGTATGCTCGTGCGCATACGGCAGCTTGTGATGCGCGAGGTCTTTGCGCGCCCTAACCACGAGACCCCGGCTGTCGACGAGCCAGTTGCGATTGCGCGCGGCTTTTTCGTCCAAGCCCTGCGCCATCATTGCGGTGGTGACGAGATCGGCGATGCCGGTCGCCGCCTCGCCTGCGCCAAGAAACAGCACTTTCTGCTCCGCGATACTTTGCCCGGTGATACGCAGCGCGGAAAACATGCCGGCCAGCGCGACGGCGGCGGTACCCTGAATGTCGTCGTTGAAGACGCAGGCGCGGTCCCGGTATTTTTCGAGCAGCCGGAACGCGTTCTGATTGGCGAAGTCCTCGAACTGGATGACCACGCCGGGAAAAACTTCTTCCGCGGCGGTCATGAATTCTTCCAGCAGCTCGTCATAGGCCGGCCCGCGCAGTCGACGCTGGCGCAGTCCCATGTAAAACGGATCGACGAGCAGCTCGCCGTTGTCGGTGCCGGTGTCTATCATCACCGGCAGACACAGCGCCGGGTGCACGCCCGCGCACGCCGAATATAGCGCGAGTTTGCCGACCGGAATGCCCATGCCATTGGCGCCCAGGTCGCCCAGACCCAGGATGCGCTCGCCGTCGGTGACCACGATGAGGCCGGCGCGATGCGGCCAGTTGCGCAGCATCGCAGCGATGTGCCCGCGGTCATTCGGCGTAATGAAAATACCGCGCGGACGCTGGAAGATCATGCCGAACTTCTGGCAGGCGAGGCCGACGCCGGGCGTATAGATGATGGGTTGCATCTCGTCGATGTGATCGACGATAACGCGGAAAAACAGCGCCTCGTTGCGGTCGTGCAGGGCATTCAGCGCGATGTACTTTTCAAGCGCGTCCGGCAGGCGCTGCAGCGAGCGCATGAAACGCGCAACCTGCTCCTCCTGCGTGGAAATGTGCGACGGAAACAAGCCGCGCAAGCCCAGAGTTTCGCGCTCGGCTGCCGTGAACGCGCTGCCTTTATTCGACAACGGATCACGCAGGAGGTTGACGCCGCGCGTCATCTGTTGTGCGGTCTCGAGACCTTTTTTTGTAGGGGCGTTCATGATCATTCCTCGTTTTTTCACGTGCGTCTATTATTCCACAGCAGCCGTGGCAGGCATGCAAAGGGG
>JBDSSV010000613.1:0-4492 GCA_039928535.1 Burkholderiales bacterium | reverse complement strand
CGCGTCGCGGAATTGAAAAGTGTCGGCGTCGAGCTCATGAAATCGAACGACGAGAGCACGTTATAGAACTCGATCGCGCGCGCTTCACGCTGGTCTTCCGGCTCGTTCAGCGCAAGCCCCATCGCGACGCGCATGAAAAACGTCTGCGGCAACTCGATGCGCGTGCCCTGCACGTGCAGGAAATAACGGTCATACAGGATCTGCAGGCCGAGGTAGCCGAATTTGAAATCGCGCTTGGAGTCGAGCGCGGCGCCGAGGCTTTTGAGATCGTAGCCGCCGATGCGCTCGTCGAGCAGTTCCGCGTCGATGCCTTTCTTGATCAGCAGCGGAAACACTTCCGCGTAGCGCGTCTTCATGTCCGCCTGCGTGAGTTCCTCGCCTATCGTTTCCAGGCGCAGCGTATTCAGCAGCAGGCGCGCGGTAACGTAACTGTAAGCAGGATCTTTTTCGATCATCGCGCGCGCGGACAGGATCAGCGATTTGCGCACTTCGTCGACCGGCACGCCCTCGTAGAGGTCTTTCAGCGTCGCCTGCATGATGACATTCGGGTCGACGTTACGGCCCAGGCCTTCGCACGATTCCTGCACGAGTACCGCGACTTTGTCGAGATTCAGCGGGCGCGTCTTGCCATTATCGGTGACATTGATCGTCGGCGCGGCGCTTGCCGGGTCGGCATGCGTTTCGCGCTGCCTGGCGCGTTCCTGCGAACGCTGCTCGCGATACAGCACGTACGAGCGCGCGACTTCATGCTCGCCCGAGCGCATCAGCGCGAGTTCGGCTTGGTCCTGAATGTCTTCGATGTGAAACGTGCCGCCGCTCGGCTGCCGGCGCATTAGCGCGCCAACGACCATCTCGGTCAGCTTGGTTACCACTTCGCGCACGCGCGCGGAAGCAGCGCCCTGACCGCCATTGACGGCGATAAAAGCCTTGGTCAACGCAATGGAAATCTTCGACGGCTCAAAGCCGACGACCGCGCCGTTGCGGCGAATAATCTTGTATTCGGCATAGCGCGCCTGGACGGCGTCCGGCGTCCCTTCCGCGGGGAATTTCGCGACGGATCCTGGAACGGGGGTATGGGTGGCTAACTGCATGGGTCTCTCCTTAAACCGGTCATTCTTGGTGTTTTTATCTGCCGGGTCGCTCGCCTCCACCCGTCAGGTCCCTAAACCACTATATATAGCGTACAAATCGAAACTTCGAACTAATTCTAGTGGCTAGATTTGGAGAGTGCAATAGCTTTTGAAATTTTTTTTACGGCCTAGTAATTACTTGCAAAACAGTACCGACTTCATTGTTGCAACAGGGAAAAATGTGATTAAAAAATGGGCAGGAAAAGGCTCGAAAATGGCGTCAAATGGAGCTTTGCGGGAGCGCTGACGCGGTGCAAAAAATGGTCTCCGGACGACTGCTGCCGCGCCGAAATTTAGCAGCCCATGACCGCACATTTAACGGGAAAGGTGAGCCCAGACTAACGCTAAACTCCGCTTATGCAACCGCCGGGCTGCGCAGATAATCACCTTGTATCGGCGTGATGCTCGCTGCGTCTGTTGCTACGTCTGTTGCTATGTCTGACGCAACAGATTCCGGAAGCGCGACCAGTCGAAACAGGGACCCGGATCCGTCTTGCGCGTGGGCGCAATATCGGCATGGCCCGCGATATCGGCGCAGCCATAAGCAGACTGCAACACGCGCGTCAGGGTGACGAGCTGCTCATATTGAACGTCCGCGAATGGCTCGGCATCGGTCCCTTCCAGCTCGATGCCGATTGAAAAATCATTGCAGCGCGTGCGGCCGCGCCAGCTCGACTCACCCGCATGCCACGCGCGCTTGCCGCACGGCACGAACTGGATCGCTTCACCGTCGCGCCGGATTAAAAAATGCGCTGATACTCTGCTCGCCGCGATGGCGCGATAGTAGGGGTGCGCAGCGGGATCGAGCTGATTGGCGAAGAGATCAAGGATCCCCGGGCCGCCGAATTCTCCCGGCGGCAGGCTGATGTTGTGTATCACCAGCAGGTCGATCGCCGCGTCGGCGGGCCGCTCGTCGCAATTCGGCGAAGGGAGAAAGCGGATTTCCGCGATACGGCCGATTGGGTCTATCGTCAATGACACGGGAACACGGCTTGATCGAGGACTGAGCGTTCAGAAAATCCCATATTGCATCCGGAATATCGCACCACAGTAGTCCTGAATACTACCCGCTGAATACTGCCTGCTAATTAATGCCCAGCCGCTCCATGCGATAACGCAGGGCGCGAAACGTGATGCCGAGCAGCTTGGCCGCGGCCGTGCGATTGAAACGCGTCTGCTCGAGCGCCTTCAGAATCGCGTCTTTTTCGACGCGGTCGAGGTGCTCCTGCAACGGCAGTCCCGAGCGGTCGGCAGGGGGAGCGTCCCCCGCAGCCGGCGCGGTAAGCTGCAAATCGGCGGCGTCGATCTGCTCTCCGGTGCACAATGCCAACGCGCGCTCGAGAATATTTTCGAGCTCGCGCACGTTGCCGGGAAACTGATAGCCGCACAGCGCGGCGACCGCGCCGGACGACAAGGCCGGCACCGTTTCTCCGCTGCCGTCGGCCGCGCTCTTGCGCAGGATTTCGCGCGCCATCACCTCGATGTCATCTGGCATTTCGCGCAGGGCCGGCATGCGCAACTCGATCACGTTGAGCCGGTAGTACAGGTCCTGACGGAATTTGCCGTCCTTCACCGCGTCGCCGAGATGACGATGCGTCGCACTGATGATGCGCACGTCGACATTCTCTTCGCTGGTCGAACCGACCTTGCGTACTTTTTTCTCCTGGATCGAGCGCAGCAGCTTGACCTGCATCTGGATCGGCAGGTCGGCGACCTCGTCGAGAAACAGCGTGCCCCCGTTGGCCGCCTGGAAGAAACCTTCGCGGTCCTGGTCGGCGCCGGTAAAAGCACCTTTCTTGTAACCGAAGAACTCGCTTTCCATCAGATTTTCGGGAATCGCGCCGCAGTTGACCGGCACGAACGGTGCCTCGCTGCGCGGGCCTTTCAAATGCATCAGGCGCGCCGCCAGTTCCTTGCCGCAGCCCGACTCGCCGCTGATGTGGACGGGCGCCTGGCTGCGCGCGAGCTTGTCTATCATCTGGCGCGTTTGCTGCATGAGCGGCGAGTCGCCTAGCAGCACGGGGAATGTGCCCGCCTCCACTTCCTTGTCGCCGCTTTTCTTCGGCTGGTTGCCGCGCGGCAGCTTCAGCGCCGAGCGCACCAGCGCGCGCAATTGGTTGAGCGAAACCGGTTTCGCCAGATAATCGAAGGCGCCCGCCTTCAATGCGGCTACCGCATTTTCCGCGCTGCCGTGGGCGGTAATTACCGCCACCGGCGTGCTCGCATAGTTGATGCTGACATGCTCGAGCAGTTTCAGGCCGTCGCCATCGGGCAGCCGCATGTCCGTCAGGCACAGATCGTAGCCGTACTTCTGCATCAGTTGCGTCGCTTCGAACTCGCCCGCCGCGCAGTCGGTATCGAGTCCCATGCGCTGCAGGGTCAGGCTCAGAAGTTCGCGTATATCGGCTTCGTCGTCGACTATCAGTACGCGGCTTTTTTGCATTAGCGCCTCATGGCTCCCGGGCACAGTACGGTGAACTGCGCGCCGGCGGGAGTTTCGATGAATTCCAGCTTCGCATCATTGGCTTCGCACACCTCGCGCGCTATATAAAGCCCCAGACCGGTCCCGCTGCCGACAGTGGTAAAAAACGGCTCGAACAGCTGGTTGCGCAAACCCGCGGGCACGCCAGGGCCATCGTCAACAACATCCAATTTTACAACACCGCCGGCCAGCAGATCGACCGCGATACGTATGCTGGCCTCCTGCCCGCGGCAGTGACGTAACGCGTTGCGACACAGGTTCCACATCACCTGGTTCAAATGACTGCGATCGAACGTTACCTCCGGATCAGCGGCGAACTCCAATGCCACCAGCGATTCGGGTTTCTTTTCGATCTGGCAGAACTGCTCGGCGAAGGTCTGCAGATAGTCGCCGACGCGGAACACCTCGCGGTGCGCGAGTTCGCCGCGGTTCAGTTTCAACACGTCGTTGACCATGCGGTCGAGCCGCTTGGCATTGTCATGGATGATCGTCAACAGCCGCGCGACCGTGGCGTTAAGCACAGGCTCCTCCTGCAGGAGCTCGGTGGCGTGACTGATCGCCGACAGCGGGTTTCTGACCTCATGCGCAATGTTGGCTGTCAGGCGGCCAAGTGCCGCCAGCTTCATCTGGCGCGCCTGCGCCTGCACGCGGCTCATGTCCTCGAGGAAAATGACGGCACCTACTTTGCGGCTGCGGCCGACCGGCACGAAGCGCGCGCCGATCTTGTTGTCCTGAAGCACGGTGCTCATCGGGTTGAAAGCCGCGATCGGATTCCTGCGCCATTCCTCCAGACGTTGCGCGAGCGCCGGCGCATAGCTCTTGAGGCTCCGGTCCCGCCGCTGCTCACGCAGCGGCCCCAGCATCTCTTCGACACGCGCAT
>JBDSSV010000612.1:0-2705 GCA_039928535.1 Burkholderiales bacterium | reverse complement strand
TGAAGCTGAGCCCGCGCACGATGTTAGGCGCGATCGCGAGCGCGCCGATCGGGCCGTAGCCGATCGTGTAGCCGTCGGGCGGCGCGTGCGCCACCAGCTCCATGCCTATCATCAGCGCGCCACCGGGCCGATTGTCGACCACGATCTGCTGTTTCATTTGCCCCACGAGCGCCCCCGCCACCAGCCGCGCCACAGTGTCAGACGCGCTGCCCGGCGCCTGCGGCACGATCAACCTGATCGGGCGGTCTGGATAAACCGCAGCAACCGCGGCACCTGCGAACAAGAGCGCGACGACTGCCGGAATCATTGCCTTATTTTTAAACTCGATCCTCAATCCTTGCTCCTCAATCCTGTCTTTCAATCCGCTTTTGCGCCGGACGCCTTGACGACCTTGCCCCAGCGCTCGTATTCCGACCGGATGAGCTCGGCGAATTTTTCCGGCGTGCTGGTCACGACGGTCTGGCCGATGGATTGCAGGCGCTGAGTCACCTCGGGAGATTTTAATGCGCGCGCGACGTCCGTATTGAGTCGGGTGACGAGGGCACCCGCCGTCGCCGCGGGCACGACGATGCCGTACCACTCGATGATCTTGCCCAACTCCGGATAGCCGGCCTCGATCGCGGTCGGCACGTCGGGCAGCGCGTCGTTGCGTTTATCGTTCATCACAGCCAATGCGCGCAATTTTCCCGCCTTCACGTGCGGCACGGTCGCGGTCGGATTGGAAAACATGATGGTGACATGCCCTGCCAGTAGATCGATGGTCGCCGGTCCGCCGCCTTTGCTTTGTACGGAATGTGCAGCATGTCGGTATGGGTGGCGAGCTTATACAGCTCGCCCGCCATCTGCGGCCCCGAAGAACTCGACGCGAATGTGAGCTTGCCGGGATTCTGTTTCGCCAGCGCGGTCAGCTCACGCATGGTTTTCGCCGGCAGCGAAGGATGGACCACGAGTATGAACGCCATCTCCGTCGCCTCGGATACGGCGGCAAAGTCGCGCAGCGTGTCGTAGCCGGGATTGCTGTAAAGATGCGGATTGATGGTCAGCGCGCCCTGGTGCGCGAGCGTCAGCACGTAACCATCGGGCGCGGCCTTGGCGCCCAGCGCGGTGCCGATATTGCCCTGCGCGCCGGCGCGATTGTCGATGATGACCTGCTGCCCCCACAACTCTGAGAGCTTGGCGCCCAGCACCCGTCCCAGGGTGTCGGTGCCGCCGCCAGGCGGGAACGGGACGATCAGTCGCACCGATTTATCCGGATAGTCCGCTGCTGTCGCGGACGCGGCAAAAAACATCAGCGACAAGAGCAGCGCGTTCAATCCACGTTGCATGACGTTACCTGCAGCGCTGCTCATGACTACTCCGGTTTCGCGCCCGAGAGCTTGACGATCTTCGCGTACTTGTCGATTTCACGCGCAACAAACGCCGCGAACTCGGTTGGGGAACTGGCGACCGGCTCGGCGCCTTCGTTCTTCATGAACGCTTTCGACTCGGTATGTTGCAGGCCCTTCACGACTTCGGCGTGAATTCGATTGACGATGGCCGGCGACGTGCCCGCCGGCGCGAAGAGCGCAAACCAGTTGTCGATATCGAAACCCGGGTACATCGAGTCCAGCGTCGGCACGTCGGGCAGCGCCGAGGATTTACGTATGGTCGTCACCGCCAACGCGCGCAGCTTGCCGGAGCGGATGTGCGGCTGCACGCTGATGACGGCGGGAAACCCCATTTCGACTTCGCCGGAGAGTAGTGACGTCAATAACGCGCCCGCTCCCTTGTAGGGAATATGGGTGAGCGAAATCCCCGCGGCCTGGGTGAACATCACCATGCCGAGGTGGCTGGTCGTGCCGGTCCCGTTCGAGCCGAAGTTAAGTCCGCCCTTTGTTTTCTTCGCGAGCGCGACGAACTCCCTGACGCTGCGTGCGGGCACCGAAGGATGCACTGTAACCACCAAGGGTGCCGACGCGACCTGCGTGATCGGGATCAGGTCACGACGCAAATCGTATGGAAGCTTCGGGTACAGCGTCACGTTGACGGCGAGCGAGGCGGTCGACATCAGGAGCGTATAGCCGTCGGGCGCGCTCTTCGCGACAATTTCGGCGCCGAGATTACCGCCCGCGCCGGGCCGGTTGTCGACCGCGGCCGTCTGACCGAACGCTTCGTAAAAACGCTTGCTCAGGAGGCGTGCGAGCAGATCGGTGCCGCCGCCCGGGCTGAAGGGCAGCACGATACGGATCGATCGGGCGGGATAGTCCTGCGCGTGCGCAGGCGGCAGGGCAGCGAGCAACACGGCGGCTGCGGCGAGACGGATAGTACGGGGATTATTCATGGGTCATTGTTTCGCGGCTCATGCCCCGGCGTCAAGCGCGAAATGCCGGTGCGCGGTCTTTACAATCCACGTGGCACACCGTATGTTCTCGGCTGAATTTTAACCGTACGGATTTTTTCGTATGCGCTGGTGTTACGGCCAGTCACACAAAATTTAGGGGAGATACGAGTGGCAATCAACACCAAAGCTGAGATGCTGGCAAAGCTGCCGGTGCGTCCCGACGAGGACCCGTTCGTCGTCGCCATTGGCGGCTTCTACCGCCGCTGGTTCAACCTCGTCGACGATCTGCAGCCGATGCTTGACGCCGTCGCCACGCTAAAAGGCACCGAAGACGAAGACTGGGTACCGGCGTGGAGCGCAGTCGGCGCACGCTACGAAAAGGATG
>JBDSSV010000611.1:0-4558 GCA_039928535.1 Burkholderiales bacterium | reverse complement strand
TAACCAGGAGAAACGCGTGCCACGATTAACCGACATACCCGAATGGGAACGGCAACATCATTTGGAGAAAATCAGGGATTTGCCCGATTTCGGCCCCGCGCCATTTGTTGCGGGACCGCCGCTTAAGCAGCGGCGGGTGGCCATAGTCACGACCTCGGGGATACATGTACGCGGGGACCGGGCGTTTGAAACCGGGTCGGCGGATTACCGTATCATCCCGGGCGATACGCCGCCCGCCGATCTCGTCATGAGCCATATCTCGGTCAACTTCGATCGCAGCGGGTTTCAGGAGGACGTGAACGTAGCGTTCCCGCTCGCGCGACTGCGGGAGTTGCATGACGCGGGAGAAGTGGGATCGGTTTCCGACTTTCACTATTCGTTCATGGGCGCGGCGCCCATTCGTGCGCTGGAGCCCAAGGCGCGGGAACTCGCGGGCATGTTGAAGAAGGACCGGGTTGACGCAGTTCTGCTCACGCCGGTCTGACCCAACTGCACGTGCGCCGTCGGCGCACTGGGCCACTTCATCGAGCGCGAAGGCGTTCCGACCGCGCAAATCAGCTTGATCCGGGAGCAAACGGCCGCGATCAAGCCCTCACGCGCATTGTGGGTGCCTTTCATGCTCGGGCGACCGTTTGGAGCACCGAACGAGCCTGATTTTCAGCGCAAGGTCTTGCGCGCCCTGTTGGCATTGTTCACCCGTCCGTCTGGCCCCGTGCTTGAAGACTTTCCAGAGGACGCACCGGCCAGCGCCAGTGGTGAGACGACATTTGCCTGTCCAGTCAGCTTCGCGCGGCCGGATACCGATGGCGATGGTCCGGTCAAGGCGATGCGGCGGGAAATCGCGCAGCTCGCACCCTGGTACGAACTCGCGCGCAAGCGTCGCGGCCGTACCACCGTGGGAATTTCACGGTTGACCATGGAGCAGGCGGCGGAATTCGCGGCAACCTACGCCGGAGACTCTCCGGCATCCGCTTACGACTCGAGCTTATCCGCTGGTGTCGCGTTGAAACGCGCCTGCGATGACCTCAAGGCCTATTACTACGAAGCGGTAGGCGCGCAACCTGGAAATTTGTCCCCGCCGGAAATCGAGCGGTGGTTCTGGTTTGATACCACTGCCGGCAAAATGTTTCTGGCAATTCAGCAGGCATGTCTTCGCAGCGCGGATAAATCGCTGCAGCCGCTCGGAAAACTTTCTCTCGTGCCGAGAGCGATCGTGCATGCACTGTAGGAAAAAGCGCGCACCGTGGCCTAATGTCGGGTGCGCGGGCGCGCCCAAGGAAAAGCACTCTTTCAAAACCGGGACGGATGACGAGGCGCGGCGTCATTTATTACCGCAGAACGTTCAGCGAGCTGCCCAGGCGAGTTTGTCATAGGGCGTTTTGCTAAGTCCGATCCGTCATGAGATACACGGAAATGCGGGCCTATTTTTACCGGCGGCCACATCCGGTTTTAGTTTTTTAAAAGCTCCTTCCATTTGGCCGGCAATTCTACCTTGCGGCTGGTGGGCGGCCCCTGTACGTGATTGCTCATGTACGCGCGCGACTGGTTGCGGCCAGGATCGCCGGCAACAAGCACTTCGATCATCTCCGGATCGATGATGATGTTGACGAGCCGCTCAGGATCTTTCGACGTCGTATATTCCGGCGGCAGGATGCCATCCCGCACGAGGTTCTCGAAGCTGAATGTCGGTGTGCTCGTCATGCGCGCGTAGTGCGTGGCACGCTCGGCGGTGACCGTCATCTGCTTGTACAAATACTGACGCACCTGGTCTTTGGTCCATTCTTTCGCGATCACGCCGGCGATGCTCGGTCCCGCGACGATCAACGGGCTCCACAGGCCGGTCTTGAACCCCGTGTGCGCCCAGTACGTAAAGCTGCCGGCGATGACTTCGGCCCATTGCTGCACGTGGGTCTTCGCGTCGTCGCCGCCGCTGTACATGGGAGAGGTGATCGCAACTACGCTGTGTACCGTGACGACGTTCTCACCGGCTTTGAAGCCGCGGTCTTCGCCGTAGGTTGGCCAGCCGACCGCGCGCGCGCTGTCTTCGTCTTCCGCCATCGCGACGAGAAAGCTCTGGCCGATGCTGCACTTGTCGCCCGCGCCCGGCGGAATGCGGAAGCCGCAGATGTTGCGCAAATACATGCGCACGAAGCGGCCGATGCTGGTGTTGGCCTGGCGGCCGACGCGCATCATGCCCTGCGCGTAGTTGAAATCGAGTTCCTTGACGATGGGGCCGTTGACGATGACGACCGGCTCCCAGCCCGGCGTCGAGCCGGAATCTTCAATCCGGTATTTCACATCGCTCATCGCTTCAATGATCGCGATCAGCACCGGCATGTATTCGGGGCGGCAGCCGGCCATCACACCGTTGATCGCGATGCTCAGCATGGAGCCTTCGCGGCCTTCCTGCGGCAGCACGCGGATGACGTCGGTCTCTTTGCGATCTGTAAATTTGAGGAAAGCATCGACGCGCTCGCGCGTCGGCGGCGTGACGGGCAGGCCGTCGGTCCACAAGTGCTTATAGAAATAGTCCTGCACTTGGTCGTACGTGCCGCTCATCACGACGGAGCCTGCCTGCGGTTCCTTTTCGGTGTCCAGGTCGGGTGGCGACTCACCAGTCAGGCCGCGCAATAAGCCGGGCGCGAGTTCTTCCTCGACCTTGCGTCTCAGTTCGGCTTCGCTATCGACCATGGGCGCGCCGGGATACACGCCGATCGCGAGCGGCACGCCCTGGCCTTTCTTGATGACTTCGGCCTGCTTCAAAAAGCCCGAGCCGATGATGGAGGCGGTCGGGATGCCGAGCCGTTCGACCATCGCTGCTGCCCGCAACACGGCGGGCGTGCAGCTCCCTCAGGCGCCTATGCCGACGATGGCGGCGTCGGCTTTGAATGCTTTCAGCTTGTCGGGAATGGTCGCCGAGACCTCATGCTCGCGCGCGCCGTGGAAGTTGCCGAACTCGTTGTAAGGCACGAACTTTACGCGTGGGAAGCGTTTCTTTATGTACTCGCGCACGAGCGGATAGATTGTCTCGCCGCGGAAGATAACGTCCCACAATTCGGCAACAACTTTGTCGTTGAGATCGGGCAGGCGGGCGGCGGCAGCGGTGCGCTTTACGGCCTTGCGCGACAGCGGCCACAGCACGTCGTATGTGGGTTCGTTGGTTGCCATAGTGATTTTCCTATTGTGAATTCTTGATGCCCGCGGCCTGGATGATACGGTTGTATTTGGCGGTTTCGTGCGCAAGAAATTCGACGAACTGATCGGGCGTGCTGGCGATGACGGTCATGCCTTCGCCGGCGAGACGCTCCTTGAGCTCCGGCAAATTGAGCACGCGCGCAACTTCCTGCTGAAGTTTCGCGATGATGTCGCGTGACGTGCCGCCGGCGACGAGCAGGCCGTACCAGTTCGTCATGTCGAAACCTTTGACGTCCTGCGCGATCGCGGGCAGGTCGGGTGCGATTGAAGAGCGCTGCGGACTGGTGACGCCGAGCGCGCGCAGCTTGCCGGCTTTGATGAGCGGCAGGCTTTGCAGGATGTTCATGAAGTAGACCGGCACTTGGCCACCGAGCACGTCGATGATCGCAGCACCCGAGCCTTTGTACGGAATATGCGTGAGCTTGACGCCGGCGGAGAGATTGAAAAGTTCCGCGCACAAATGCGGCAGCGAACCGTTACCGGCGGAGCCAACATTAATTTCAGCCGGCCGTGCTTTAGCCAGCGCGATGAGTTCCTTCACCGATTTCGCGGGCAGCGACGGATGCACGACGAGGACCAGCGGACCGGACGCGAGATGCGAGACCGGCGCGAGCTCGCGCGTCTGGTCGTAGGGCAGGCTCTTGTATAGCGCGGGATTCGCTGCATAGCCGGCGGGCACTACCAGCATCGTCAGTCCGTCGGGCGGCGATTTCGCGACGTAGGCCGCGCCTATGGTGCCGTTGGCGCCCGCGCGGTTTTCGACCACCACCGGCTGCTTGAGGTTTTCATTCAGCTTTTGCGAAATCACGCGCGAGAGTATGTCGGTGCCACCGCCGGGCGGGTAGGGCGACACGATGCGGATGGTGCCGGCGGGATAGCCGGTCTGCGCCCATGCACTAAAAGCTGCGATCAAGCCGGACAAGGCGACTGCAAGCGCCGCCAACGCTGTGCGTTGCATGATGATGAAACCCTCCTGGACATTTCTGGATGAATGGCGGAAGAGAGTGGGAGTCGAACCCACACAGAACTGTTAACAGCCCTCACCGGGTTTGAAGTCCGGCCGCCCCACCGGGAGCGATTCCCTTCCGTTTGAATCCTGAGATCCGATATAAGCAGCCCATCCCCGGCGCGCTACCAGCGCGTCCGCGTGGATACAGGGCTCTCGATTGATCTGGCTTCCTCACGTTCAATTATAGGGGAAACCAATTTCAGCCGCCGAGGTGAGCGGCGGCGGCCTTGGCCGCTGCCGTGCCGTCGGCGATCGCGTGCGTCAGCATTCCGCCGTAGCCTGCGCGCACCGCGCCCGCTGCGTACAGCCCAGGTATTTTGGTTTTCATCGTCGCATCCGTGACCAGAAAGCCGC
>JBDSSV010000610.1:0-2854 GCA_039928535.1 Burkholderiales bacterium | reverse complement strand
CACCGCGGCTTTTGCAACCAGCGGGGCGCTCGACGCTGCGAGCAGCACGCCGGCAAGTAATACTTTAGTGGTCGTTTTCATATTAAATCTCCTTTTCAAGTATTGGTAGCGCCAAAATGCCTGCCATCAATGCGGCGACTTTGAACGCTCGCCGCTTGTTCATATGATTGGTGTTTGGCGGTCAAAATTCCATCCCGCAAAAGTAACATTGTGTTGCGGATCACACCTTAAAAAGGCTTGTAACAATTGGTTACATCCCGGCGCGCGGACCAAATGTAAGGATGTGTAAACAGGGGTAATTCAATGTAAAACCCCGCGCGCCGCACCCGCGGCAGCCTTACTGTTGCCGCACAGGTGATGGCATGTGCCCCACCGTAGAACCAAGGAGATTTCAATGTTCCGCAAAACTTTGCTTGCTCTGGCAGTCAGTGCAGCATGTGCGGTGTCGGCACCTGGCGCCTTCGCCCAGCAATTCTCGAGTGACTATCGCAGCGACCGTGCCGAGCTGCGCAGCGACCGCGCCGAGCTGCGTCACGACAACCGCGAAATCCGCGGCGACCTGCGCGAAATCGCCGGCGACCGCGCCGCGATCCACCGCGACAACCGCGAAATCGCCGGCGACCGCCGCGAACTCGCGGGCGACTACCGTGACCTGCGCCAGGACCAGCGCCAGTTGCGCGAAGCCGAAGCCAGGGGCGATTGGAGACGCGTTGCACAGGAACGCGCCCAAATTAGGGGCGACTACGCAGAAATCCGGCGCGACCGCGCAGAACTGAACCACGACCTCACGCAACGCAATCGCGACGTGCGCGAACTCCGCCACGATCAACGCGAACTGCACGCCGACCGCAACGATCGCCGCAATGACTTCCGCGATTTCCGCGGCGACCGGCGCGATTTCCGCAACGACCGCTTTGACCGCTTCGCCGATCGCGGCGACCACCGCGGCAACTTTAATGACGGACGCGGGAACCATAACGGGGCCAATGATGGCCGTTGGAACCATACCGCGTCGAACGACGGCCGTTGGAACAACGGTGGCTCGAACAACGGTGGCTCGAACCACGGCGGCTGGAACCATGGCACGCCGGGCGGTGCGACTGGCGGCACGACCGGCGGAACCACCGGCGGCACAACGGGTGGCACCACTGGCGGCACGACGTCGCATGGCGGCTCGCAATCGGGCCAAGGCACGTCGACCGGCACGCAGCACGCCCACCAAAGCTGGCAAAGCCGTGGCAATTCGGGCGGTAGCGCACAGCAACCCGCGACGCGCACCATGCCGACCATGCAAGCGAGCCGCGGCACTAACTATGCAATGGCATCACGTCCCGCTGGCGGCGCGTCCTTCGGTCGCGGACACCGGTAACCGCACTCGGCCGGCAGGCTTTTTCTGCCGGCTATCGATTCCCTGTAGTTGCACTCCCCTCTTTCCCCCGGGTATCCCCCGGGGGTTTTTTTGCGCTGTGCGCGCCTTACCTGCGCGCGGCCGTTTCCGCGAGAAAGCGGTCAGCGATGGCGAGAAATTCCGCCGGCTTCTCGTCGCTGGGATAGTGGCCGAGCCCCGGCAGCATGACGATTTCCGCCTGCGGCAGCTCGAGCCGGATATCCATTTGCGTCAGCGCCGGCACAATAGTGCTCGCGCCGCCGAGTATGTAAATGACGGGCGCCTTGATCTTGCGCACCGTCGCCCACAACTCCGTCGGCACGAAGCCATTCAATATCGCGGGGTCGCGCTTCCAGACGATGCGGCCATCGGGACGCGCCTTCGAGGAATGGTGCACGAACGGCCGCAGCACCGACTCCGGCGTGCGCGGATTTTCGCGCTGCGCCTGCGCGTAGAGATCGTCGATAGTCGCCCAGCCGTCCGCTTCCCTGGCCATGCGGTCAGCGCGCCGGTTGGACACTTCGCGCGGCCGCTCGGGGCCCACGTCCTCGACAATCACCGCTGACACCAGCTCAGGATGCAGGCCAGCTATCATCTGCGCCACGCGGCCGCCCGTCGAATTGCCCCACAGCACGATGTTGCGCAATTTCAATTGCGCGATGAGCGCTTCGATGTCATTCACGTAATCTTCGACGACGTAGCCGCCCGCCGGGTCCCACGCAGAGTCACCGTGGCCGCGCATGTCGACGGCGATGACGTGATAGTTGGCCGTGAAATGCGGGGCGAGATGGTCGAAGGTGTGCGCCACGCGTGCGATGCCGTGCAGCAGTATCAGCGGCTGCTGGCCGGGCGTGCCCCAGTCGAGATAGTGAATGCGGATGCCATTGACCGTGACGTTGCGGTCTGCCGGCTCGGCGCGCGCGGCGCCCGCCATTAATGCGATAGTGGCCATCAGTATCCCCGGAAGAATTATCCAGCGCGCTTTCAAATTGCCTTTGTCCCCCTAAAACCAGCCGCTATAGGCGCTGTGCTTTATGCATATCCGGTAATTTTTACCGTGTCTGTACGGATGATAACAAAGCGCCCCGCGGCGGCATTTGCGCGAACGGGGTGGCACTCCGCGCAACGCCGGCGGACTATACTGTCAAACAGACATCCCCTGCACACCAATTACAGGAAAAAATCATGCGCCTCGACGGAAATGAAAGCGACAACGTACAAGACGTGCGCGGGAGCAGCGGCGGCCTGCCGATCGGCGGCAGCTTGGGCGTCGGCGCCATCGTCGTCGCGCTGATCGGCTCCTATGTGTTCGGCATCGATCCCGGCGTAATCCTTGGCCTGCTCGAAGGCGGCAACACCTCGGTGCAGACGCCGGCCCGTGAATCCGGACAACCGCCGGCGCACCCCACCGACGAGAAAGCCGTCTTCGTCTCCAAAGTCCTCAAGTCCACGGAAGACACCTGGACG
>JBDSSV010000609.1:0-7625 GCA_039928535.1 Burkholderiales bacterium | reverse complement strand
GATCAGCGCGTTGGTCGCGAGCGTCGTGCCGAGTATGAAGAGATCGAGCGCAACCGGGGCAAGCGCGGCTGTGGCGAGGATTTCACCGACGGCGGCGATCACTGCGTCTTCCGGCGCGCGCGGCGTGGTGAGTACCTTGCCCGTCCAGCGGCGGCCGCGCGCTTCGAGCACGATGTCGGTGAACGTGCCGCCGATGTCGACGGCGAGACGCGCGCCCGCTGATTTTGCTGCTGACATGGAGAAGACCTCGAGGAATGTCAGCGATTATAATCAAAGACGGGTGATGCGTTATGGGCGATGGGAGCTTTGGTGATTAAGTGATTGGGCGATTAATCGATTGGGTGATTGGGGTGCCTGCCCATCGGCGGCGCGTTTGATCCGCCAATTACGCAATCAATTACTCAATCGCCTAATCACTTAATTACCGATTACGCGGGAGCGAAGCACGGTGTCATTCGTAAAAATGGTTGAGGTATGGCGCGGCGCGCTCGTCGAGAGCGAGCATCATGGTGCTGCGGCGGTCGCTAACGGCGACGGCGAAATCGTCGCGGGCTGGGGCGACACCACGCTCGTCACCTATCCGCGTTCCGCGTTGAAGCCCATACAGGCCATCGCGCTGACCGAGACCGGCGCGTATGCAGCGCTCGGTTTGACACCGCGCCATCTCGCGCTGGCGTGCGCCTCGCATCGCGGCGAGCCGTTTCACGTGCAGCTCGCCACCGAATGGCTGGCATCGCTCGGCCTCGACCAGCATGCACTGGCGTGCGGGCCCGATCATCCGATGGATGCAGCGAGCGCCGCCGCCGCAATCCGCGCGGGTCATCCCGAGCAGCGCATCTACCACAACTGCTCGGGCAAGCATTGCGGATTTCTCACCGTGGCGAAACATCGCGGCTGGGCGCTCGATGGCTATCAGGAGATCGAGCATCCGGCGCAGCAGCTCTACCTCGATGCTTTCTCGGAAATGCTGGGCCGCGATGCGCGCACGCTGGAGTTCGGCGTCGACGGCTGCGCATTGCCGGCCGCGGCGTTACCGCTGAAAGACATGGCGGTGATGATGGCGCGCTTTGCAGCGGGCGCGGCGGGCGCGGGTTCGCGCCGCGCGGCCATATTGGAAATTCAGAACGCGATGCGCGCGCATCCGGAATATATCTCGGGCACGGACCAGCCGGGCGTGAATCTCGCGCGGGTGACGCGGGGCCGCGTCATCATGAAAACCGGCGCCGAAGGTTTCATCATGGCTTACTCGCCGCAGCAGGGCCTCGCCGCCGTGCTCAAGATTGCGGACGGCGAAGCGCGCGCCCGCATGCCGGCGCTGATCGCGTTGCTGGCCGCCGTCGGCATGCTCACCGCCGATGAGCAGCGTGCACTCGCGCGTTTTGCCGGGCCGCCGGTCAAGAACAGCGCCGGCGCCACGGTCGGCCGCATTTGCGCTTGCGAATTCACCGCGCACTGATCGCCATGGAACAAATGGTCACAAGCGACGGACTGCGCGTCGCGTATGCGATAGACGATTACACCGACCCGTGGGCCAGGCCGCCGGTTCTGATCCTGCTGCATTCGGCAATGAGCAGTTCGCGCCGACTTTACGCGATGGTTCCGCATCTGGCGCGGCGATTCAGAGTCGTGCGCATGGATCTGCGCGGCCACGGCGAATCCGGCGTACCGCGGGCGGACCAGTTGCTGACGCTCGCGCGTCTCACGCAGGACGTACTCGAGCTGCTTGACCATCTAAAAATCGACGCGGCGCATTTTCTAGGTGTGTCGGGCGGCGGTTACCTCGCGCAGCAGATTGCGATCCATCATCCGGCGCGCGCGCTGAGCCTGCTGCTCTTCGCGTCGCGGCCCGGCTTCAAGGACAGCAAGGGTGCGCAGTGGATTCCGGAAATGGAGCGCATCGGCCTGCGCGCCTTCATCGCGGCAACGCTGGAGGAAAGGTTGCCGGTCAAAGATCTCGACCAGGCGCACATCGAGTGGTTCCTCGACGAGATTGCGCGCAACGACGAGGCGTTGGTCAAGCGCTTCGTTTTATACATGACGACCCAGTACTGGATGGACGACGTCGCACGTATTCAATGCCCGACGCTGCTCGTCGCGCCGGCGGGCGATGCGATAGGGAACGCCAGCGCCTACGCCGAGATGCAGAAACGAATCGTCGGCAGCGAGCTCGTTACCTATGACGTGGCGAACCATAACATCTGCGACTACCTGCCCGACCGTTGCGCGCGGGACGCACGGGAGTTTTTGCGGCGGAAGTTCGGCTAGCGCATCAGTCCATCGTGACGTGCGCCGCGCGCGCGACCTTGAACCATTTTTCCGATTCGGCTGCGTAGTAAGCGGCGAACTGCTCCGGCGTACTGCCGACGGGTACTCCGCCCAGTTCGAGAACGCGCTCGCGCAGCGCCGGCGTCTTCAGCGCTTTGGCAATTTCTTCGCTCAAGCGCTGGCGTATTTCGAGCGGTACTCCGGAAGGCATCACGATGCCCTGCCACGAGCTCGCGTCGTAACCCTTGAGTCCGGACTCGCTGGCAGTCGGTACATCGGGCAGGAGCGGAAAGCGTTCTTTGGTCGAGACGGCGATCGCGCGCAGGCGGCCGTCTTTTACGAACGACATCACGCCGACGGCGGGCGCGAACGCGACTTCGACGCGGCCCGCGAGGTGGTCGACCATCTGGGCGCCGGCGCCCTTGTAGGTAATCAGCGTGATGTCGATGCCGGCCTGCTGCTTCAGAAGCTCCATCGCGAGATGCGGGCTCGCGCCGCCGCCGCTCGATGCGTAGTTCAGAACGCCGGGCCGGCGTTTGGCGAGCGCGACCAGCTCGCCCAAATTCTTAACCGGCAGTGATGGGTGCACCAGCAGCAGCATGGGCACGGTCGCGATCAGCGTTACATGCGAGAAGTCCTTCAGCGAATCGTAGCCGGCGTTGGCCGACAGCCTGGACGCGATGGTCTGCGCAGGTGCAACCATGCACATCGTATAGCCGTCGGGCGGCGACTTTGCGCACAGGGCAGTGCCGATATTGCCGCTGGCCCCTGGACGATTGTCGGCGATCACGTTGACGCCCCACGCATCGGACAGCGATTTGGCGACGATGCGGCCCAGCGTGTCGGTCGCGCCACCGGGAGGATAAGAGAGAATGAAGCGTACCGGTTTCGCGGGATAGTTTTGTGCCGCGGCGGACCCCGCGTACAAGCCAAATACCCAAAGCAATACGCAACCGCCGATGAAGGCAGATGAACGCCGATGAATGTAAATGCGAAGAGGCATGGTCGAAAAAAATTGTTTGCGCAAGGAGATTCCGCTATCAGTTTTGGGGAGGGTAAGATTGCAATCGGCGTTCATCGGCGGGCATCGGCGGTAAATCGGGATTGAATCAGGTTTTAAGGAAGCTCGACCACTTTGCCGCAGCCATGCTGCTCCGCTGCATGCAGCGCATACGCGGAAAAAGCGATGTCGCCAATCGCCATGCCCTGTACGATGGCGACGATGCGATCGGTCGCTGCGAGGCGGCCCGGTTTCTTGCCGGCGGCGACTTCGCACGCCAGTGCGTCGATGCGCGCAACGAATTTTTCGCGCGTTAGATGCCCCTGCGCGATCCAAGCGCCGCCGTCGCCGACTTCGGAGGCGAACTCGGCGTCGTCGACGATCAAACGCTGTGCTTCCGCGAGCACGCCGTAGTCGACCTCGTTGCTTTCGCCCATGGAGCAGACGACCGCGCCGGCTTTGAGCATGCCCGGCCGCAGCAGAGCGTGTCTGGCTGAAGTCAGCGTGATGACAAGGTCGGCGCCCGCGATGGCGCGCGCTGCGTCTGGTTCCGCGTGCATCTTGAACTGCGCTTTGGGTGCGTGTGCGTTCACGAAAGCGGACATGTTGTCCGCGCTGCGCGAATTGACGCGCAGTTCCGTTACCGGCAAGGCTAGCGCGAGCATGGGCACGAACTCATGCGCGATCTTGCCGGTGCCGAAGAGCGCAACAGTCAGCGCGCCGGGATTCACCAGCGCTTCAATTACCGCGGTGCCGAACGCCGCCGTGCGTATGCGGCTGATCCATAGCTCCGGCACGAGGCCCGACAGCGCGAGCCCGTCGTGGTTGTAGATGGCACTGTAGTTGAACGCCGCAGGATCGGTGGGCGAGCGGCGCGAAATGAGGCGGATGCCCGACGCGCCGAGATGGCCGACGGTCGCCGCCTTGAACTTGAAACGTCCCGCCCCGAAGCGCGTCGCATCGAGCGACATCGCGGATGGCGTCGACAGCTCGCTGTGGCCCTGCGCCTGGTCGCGTAACGTCAAGCGCGCGAGTTCGAGCGCGCGAGCGCTGTCGATCGCCGCGCGGACATCGTCTTCGCCGAGTATGCGTATGTGGGGCATTTACGCGCTGCCTCTGAGTGTGTCGCGCCGCTGTTTCGCGCCGCAGCGCGGGCAGAACACATCCTTGCTGCCGAGCGGAAAGTTGCACTCGTGGCAGCGCCGCAGCCAGCACGCCATCGCCACTCCGCTTATCTGCCTTTTACCAGCTTGTCCTCGAACCAGTTCCACATGTCGGCGACGACCAGAGTCAGGTAATCGCGCTGGCAGTGCTGCGAGCCGCCTTCTTCTGCGGTGTAAATACGGAACGTCTTGTCCTTCGAGCCGCAGGCGTCGAACTGCTTCTGCGCGTCGGCGAGCGGAATCTGCTCGTCTTCGGCGCCGTGCACGAGTAGGAAGGGGCAGCGCATCTTCTGCATCACGCCGTCGAGCTTGAACGGCTCGAGCGCTTTGAGCGCCTGGTCGAGAGTATCGACGCCGAGTATCCACGTGATGTGGTGGCCGGGCACGGACAGCGAAGTCTTGAACTGGGCATCGATGCGCTTTTTCCACGTTGCGTGGTAGTCCCACTGCGCGCCCCACGCGATGCAGGCGGCGTAGCGCGGGTCCATCGCGGCGCAGCGCGGCGAGTAGTAGCCGCCGAGACTGATCGCGACGATGCCGATTTTCTTGGCGTCGACGTCGGTGCGCTTTTCGAGGAAATCGAGGCAGGCGCTACCGGCGACTTCATAGTCGTAGCGCAGGAAGTGGTTGCGAAAGCGGATCGCTTCGCCGGTGCCGGGGCCGTCCATGACGAGCACGGAAATGCCGCGCTTGATAAGGTCGGGCACGCCGCGCATGTACTGGATCTCTTTCGTCACATCGAGGCCGTCGAAAAAAACGACACAGGGCGTGCGCTCCGCGACCGTGTTCTGCGCGTGCACGAAATAGCCGGGCAGGCTGCCGTCCTTGAACGGCACTTCGACGATTTCGATTTTGACGTCAGTCAACTCGGCATGGCGGTGAAAGCAGTCGACGCCCGCTTTGAATGCATCGAGCGCCTTCTTGTCCTTGGGCGTGCGGAAGCGTTCCGCCATCTGGTAATAATTGCATGCTCGCAGATAAGCATGCGCGGCGGAGAAGCGGTGCTCGCTCTGGTCGAATTTCTGCGCGTGCGCGCGGACACCATCGGCGACTTTCACGCAGGCATCGAACCAGGCTTCGTCGTCTTCGGGCGCCTTGCCTTTCAGTGCAGTGCCGATCTTGTGCAACTCGCCGATTTCGGAGCCGCCGTACGGCGCCGAGCTCAGCATATTGATGAAGCCGGCCGACCAGCGGTAATTGCCGGGGAAGTACATGAAGTAGGGTGGATCTTTTTTCTCGGTCATGGCTTTTCTCTAATGTTGAATTTTGAATGTTAAATTTTGAATTCCGAATGATAGGCTAAGGTGACATGCTTACGCTCAATTCAACATTCAACATTCAGCAGTCATCATTGTTCTTTAATCCCCGCCGCTTTCGCGACGCGCGCCCATTTTTCTGTTTCGGCGCGAATGAACGCGGCGTATTCCTCCGGCGTGTCGCCGCCGGGCTCGTGTCCCTGCCCTATGAAGAGCTGCTGGTTCTCGGGCGTCGCGAGCTGCTTTGACAGTACGTCATGAATGCGGGTGATGATGGCTTTGGGCGTTGCGACCGGGGCCAGCATGCCGTTCCAGTTGTAGCTGGAAAAGCCTGGCATACCCTGCTCCGCGATGGTCGGCAAATCAGGCAGCAGCGGCGTGCGTTTCACCGAGGTCGCGCCGAGCGCGCGCAGCTTGCCCTGGTTTACGAGCGGCGCGCAGCCGGCGAACTGGATGATCGCCAATTCAATATGACCCGCCAGCAGGTCGATTGTATATAACGCCGCGCCTTTGTACGGCACGTGATTAAGCTTCACGCCCGCCTGTGTCGCGAACAGTTCGGTGCCGAGATGCCCGACGGTGCCCACGCCCGGCGAGCCATAATTGATTTTGCCGGGACGTGCCTTGGCGAATGCGATGAAATCTTTGACGCCTTTAACCGGCACGCTCGGGTGTACGCAGATGCAGCTAGCGCTGCGCGCGATCAGCATGATGGGCGCGAGATCGCGCAGAGTTTCGTAGGGCATGTTTGCCCGCACCGAGGGCGCGATCGTCAGCGGCCCCGGGTTGCCGGCGAGCAGCGTGTAGCCGTCAGGCGCTGCTTTGACCACCATTTCGGTGCCGGGCACGCCGCCCGCGCCGCCGCGGTTGTCGATGATGAAAGCCTGGCCCAATGCGGCGTTCAGCTGCTGGCCGGCCCAGCGCGCCTGTATATCTGTAGGGCCGCCCGGTGCGAAAGGCACGATCACGCGCACGGGCTTTGACGGATAGGCCTGTCCTGAGCTTGTCGAAGTGGCTTGCGCCTGCGCTTGCGGCGCACACGCCAGCATGGCGATGACGACGAGCGCCGACCAGCGGCGAATGGCGATAAGCATGATTCCTCCAGTGCAGTGTCCCGCGGCAATGGTTCGCGCGACCCGTGAAGATAGTGGAGCGGCGCGAGTACTGTCAATCATTGCCTGCGGGCACTCTGGTAAACTTGCGTGCTGTCGGCAGTCCGTGCCACCACCAATAATCGAATAATCCAACCCGGAGAGCAAGTCATGGCAGTCAAGCGCAGCAAGGCCGCGAAGGCCAGAAAATATTCGGACATTCTGTACGAAGTCAAAGATCAGGTCGCGTGGGTCACGATCAACCGGCCGCGCGTGCTCAATTCGTTCCGCGAGCAGACGCTCGACGAGCTGATAGACGCGCTGAAATCCACGCGCGAAGACCCGACCATTGTGTGCGCGGTGGTCACCGGCGCCGGCAACAAGTCGTTTTCGGCGGGCGGCGATTTCTTCGCAATGAAGCGGCTCAATTTCACCAATGCCTATATGTGGAACGACCGCATGCTCGGCCTCGCGATGACGATACGCGGCTTGCCGATCCCGGTGATCGCCATGGTCAACGGCTGGTGCATGGGCGGCGGCCACGAGCTGGCGCTGTGGTGCGACGTCGTGATCGCGTCGGAAAACGCGGTGCTCGGCCAGACCGGCGCGAAAGTCGGCGCGTGCCCGACCGTGGGCGCCACGCAATACTTGCCGCTGATCCTCGGCGAGCGCCTTGCGCGCGAAATGATTTTCTGCGCGCGCCGCTTCACGGCGAAAGAGGCGGTCGAAGTCGGCCTCATCAACAAATGCGTGCCGCAGAAAGATTTGGTCAAGGAAACACTCAAGTGGTGCACGACCATGAAAGGCCACAGCGCCCTGACGATACGCATGACCAAGCGCTCGCTGAATT
>JBDSSV010000608.1:0-2860 GCA_039928535.1 Burkholderiales bacterium | reverse complement strand
CGCGGGCAGCGCCGGATGCGCGATCAGCAGATTGGGCACGCTCGCGAATTTACTTATGGGCGCGAAATCCCTTAGCGGATCGAACGGCATTTTCGCGTAGAGATGCTGGTTGACCGTCATCACCGACGGGCTGCCGACCAGCAGCGTGTAGCCGTCGGGCGCGGCGCGCGCGACGATTTCGCCGGCGATGAGACCATTGCCGCCGCCGCGATTGTCGTAAGCGACCGGCTGGCCAATGACTTCGCCCATGGACAGTGCAATCGGCCGTGCAATGACATCGGTGCCGCCGCCTGCCGCGAACGGTATGACCCAGCGCACGACCTTGTTGGGGTAATGCGCGGGTTGGGCGTATGCCGGAAATGCGACGACAAGCGCCGGCAGCAATGAGGCACATGCAACTGCACGCAGATTCACGGTCGTATTCTCCTCACGTTGAGACCGCCATTCGCGCGCCGGCATGCGTGACGCGATCCCATTGTGGCATGCAATCTATGCCAACCGCCGGGGCGAGGCAAGTGCCTTGACCCTTCCGCCGCTCGCGCGCTAATCTCGCCGGCTTCCCGCATCGGCATTGCGAATCAAACTCATCCCCATGAAAAATCCATTTCGCAAGCTGCTGAGCGAAGGCAAAACCGTTACCGGCATGCTGCTGTTTACCGGCAGCCCGATGGTCGTCGAGATGATGGCGGCGACCGGGCTCGATTTCGTCATCATCGACATGGAGCACAGCGCGCTCGATCTCGATCGCGCAGCGCACCTCATACGCACCGCCGACGCCGCCGGCATCACGCCGTTCGTGCGCGTGCCCGATGTCGACGCACCGCTCATCAAGAAGCTGCTCAACCTCGGCGCCGCCGGCATCGTGCTGCCGCACGCGAACCGCGACAATTGCGCTGAATTGCTGAAGGCCATGCGCTTTGCGCCCGATGGCGAGCGCGGCGCCTGCCAGATCACGCGTGCCGCCGGCTATGTGCGCGGCGGCTGGGATGCGTATGCCGAACGGGCCAACCGCGAAGTGATGGCGATTCCGCTGCTCGAAGAAAGTGCAACCATCGCGGACTTCGAGGCTTTGGCGGCGATGCCGGGCCTCGATGTTTTCTTTGTCGGGCCGACCGATTTGTCGATATCGCTCGGCGTGCCGGGCGCGGATTTCGACGATCCTGAAATGAGTGCGGCGCTCGACAAGGTCGTGGCGACGGTGCGCCGCCACGGCAAATATGCGATGACGCTGATCGGCAACAACCTCGAAGTCGATTACGGCAAGCGCGTCGCCAAACGCGGCGTGCAGGTCATCGTGCTCGGCACCGACGGCGATTTGTTCGTCGATGCGATCAAGCGTATGGCGGGCGTCAAGGACTAGCGGTCGAATGAATTAACTGGTTCAATTTCGCCGCGTCGTCGATGCGGATGCGGCGGCGTTGTATGCTCAGCACGCGCTTCGCGCGCAGGTCGCCGAGTATGCGCGTCACCGTCTGGCGGTTCACGCCCGTCATGTCGGCGATCTCCTGATGGGTCAGCACGACTTCCAGAGTAATAGTGCCGTTCAGCCGCGTGCCGTGATGCATGCCGAGGTGGTGCACAAGCTTGGCCACGCGCGCATAGGCATCGTCGGCAACGAGATTGACCAGCGTATTCGTCAGCGTGCCGAGCCGCACGGCCATCGTGCGGCGGCACAGGCGCGCAGCGGACGGATGGTCATCCAGAAAACGATTGAATGCGGCGTCCGTGACAACGGCCACTTCGGATTCTTCGCAGGCCTCGACGTTGACGCGCCGGCCCTTCGCCGCTGGCACTTCCGAGATGCCGAAGACTTCTCCCGCGAAACAAAACCACAGGATCACCTCGCGGCCGTCGGGCGTGACGCGGAAGAACTTGAGGCGTCCGCGCAACAGCAGGTAGGCGCCGCGTTTCTTGTCGCCGACGCGGAATACGAAGTCGCCGCGGCGCAGAAGGCGTCGTTTGGCGAGCCTGAGCAGCGCCGCCCGTTCGACGGTGGCGAGTTGTCCGAGAAAATCCGTTGGGGCATTGGCCACGATTGCGTTCGATCGGTTTCTGCTTGCCCGTGATAGTAAACCGAATTGTCGCCTGGGCGACAGACTGCGCTAGGCGGATTTGGTCAAATCGAGCTATGTCTTATACGCGCCCGCAACGACATGAAATTCGCAGACAAGATAAAAGACCACGCAGCACGTAAACGCACTGCCCGCGCCATGGGTGGCGCGGACAAGCTCGCGAAACGCGCCAAACCCGGCGTGCTCAACGCGCGCGCGCGCATCGATTACCTGCTCGACGCGGGATCGTTCCGCGAAACCGGACTGTTCGGCGTCTCCTATATCCCGGAAATGCGCGAATCGACGCCCGCCGACGGCAAGGTCACGGGCTTCGGCAAACTCGACGGCCGTCGCGTGGGCGTCGTCGGTTACGACTTCACCGTTAAAGGATCGTCGTCGAGCTACACCAACAACCGCAAGATGTCGCATGTCAAAGATACCGGCGGCCGGCGCGGCTTTCCCATTGTGTTTCTCGGCGAATCAACCGGCGTGCGCATGCCCGACATCATGGGCGAAGGCATGGGCATGAACGTCGAGGGCAACCGCTTTCTGCGCACGCGCGAAGCACCATGGGCGGCGGCGATACTCGGCAACGCGTTCGGTTCTGCGGCATGGCACGCGTGTTGCTCGGATTTCTGCGTGATGCGCAAAGGCGCGGTGATGGCGGTCGCGAGCCCGCGCGTGGTCTCGATGGCGCTGGGCCGCGAAGTCACGCCGGAAGAGCTCGGTGGCTGGCAGATACTCGCGGAACATTCGGGCTTTGCCGATATGGTCGTCGACACGGATCAAGAGGCGATCAACGCGATCAA
>JBDSSV010000607.1:0-5101 GCA_039928535.1 Burkholderiales bacterium | reverse complement strand
TGTTTCAGCATGTTAGGCACTCTATACAAAATCGATCAGCGCCTTGCCGGTCATTTCGGCCGGCTGCGCGAGCCCCATCATCTTGAGCAGCGTGGGGGCCACGTCTTCGAGCGCGCCGCCCGCGGCGGCCGTCGCTTGGCGTCCGATATAAAGCAAGGGCACGACGTTCAGCGTATGCGCGGTGTGCGCCTGCTGCGTGGTCTTGTCGTGCATCTGCTCGGCATTGCCATGGTCGGCGGTGATCAGGACTTCGCCACCGGTTTCCTGCATGGCCTTGATCACGCGGCCCAGGCATTCGTCGAGCACTTCGATCGCCCGCGTGGCCGCCGCGAGGTTGCCGGTATGGCCGACCATATCGCCGTTCGCGTAATTGCAGACGATCGCGTCGTACTGGCGCGCCCGAATGGCGGCGACGAGTTTATCCGTGATCTCGAATGCGCTCATCTCGGGCGGCTGCGCGAGCCCCATCATCCTGAGCAGCGTCGGCGCTACGTCTTGAAGCGCGCCGCCCGCGGCGGTCTTCGCTTTGCGTCCGATATAAAGCAATGGCACGACGTTCAGCGTATGCGCGGTGTGAGCTTGATGAGTGGTCTTGTCGTGCATCATCTCGGCATTGCCGTGATCGGCGGTGATCAGAACTTCGCCGCCGCTGTCCTGCATGGCTTTGATCACGCGGCCCAGGCATTCGTCGAGCACTTCGATCGCACGCGTCGCCGCCGCAAGATTGCCCGTATGGCCGACCATGTCGCCGTTAGCGTAATTGCACACGATCGCGGCGTATTGGCGGCTCTGTATGGCTTCGACCAGCTTGTCGGTGACTTCGAACGCGCTCATCTCGGGCTTCAAGTCGTAAGTCGCCACCTTGGGCGAAGGTACCAGCACGCGTTCTTCGCCCGCATAGGGGGTTTCGACCCCGCCGTTGAAAAAATATGTCACGTGCGCGTACTTTTCCGTCTCGGCGATACGCAACTGCCGCAGGCCCTGCTTCGCCACGTATTCGCCAAAACAATTGGCGATGCTTTGCGGCCCGTACGCGGCGGGCATCTTGAAATCCTCGCCATAACTCGTCAGGGTGCAGAAAAACCCGAACTGCGGGACGCGCGCGCGCTTGAAGCCGTTGAAGTGCGGGTCGGTCAGCGCGCGCGTCATCTGGCGCGCGCGGTCGGCGCGGAAATTCATGAACACGCAGACGTCGCCGTCGTTCATCTTGGCGGCAGTGCCGCCGGCGGGAACGATGGCGGTGGCTTGCACAAACTCGTCGTTTTCGCCGCGCGCGTACGCCATTTCGAGTGCGGTGATGGCGTCAGGCGCCTGCTGGGCCGCCGTGCCCTGCGTGATGAGATCGTACGCAGCCTGCACGCGCTCCCAGCGTTGATCGCGGTCCATGGCGTAATAGCGCCCGACGATGGATGCAATGCGGCCGGCGCCGAGTTGGGCGCATTTGTCGCGCATGAACGCGAGCGACGCGAGCGCGCTGCGCGGCGGCGTATCACGCCCGTCCAGAAAAGCGTGCACGCAGATGTCTTTCACGCCCGCGCGCGCGGCCATTTCCACCAGCGCGCCAATCTGCGCTTCGTGACTGTGCACGCCGCCGGGCGACAAGAGTCCGAGTATGTGCAGCGTTGAACGGTTGGCGACCGCAGTGATGGTCGCCTGCTTCAGTACCGGGTTAGTGAAGAACTCGCCGCTGGCGATCGCCGCTTCGATACGCGTGTAATCCTGGTAGATGACGCGACCGGCGCCGATGTTGAGATGACCGACCTCCGAATTGCCCATCTGCGCTTGCGGCAGGCCCACCCACTGTTCCGACGCGTCTATGGTCGTGTGCGGGCACGTGCGCCAGAAGAAATTCCAGTGCGGCTTGCGCGCCTGACAGATGGCGTTGTCGTCGCACGCCTCGCGATAGCCGAACCCATCGAGGATGATCAACAACACCGGAGTTACATTCATGATTTCTAATACTTTCTCGGCTCGTATATAATGCCGCAACATTTTATTCCATTTTGCGGTCAAACGCGGCCGGCAACGCGGGGCGCAGCCCGGTTTGCCGGCTTAAAATTGACGCGACGTCGCAGGAATCCGTTTGGATACTTCGTTCTTGGTTTTTTTGCAGAAAAGCCCGTGGAACATGATGTTGTTCGGCACCGCAGTGGTGACGGGCGGCATGCTGGTCTGGCCGCTGCTCAATCGCTTGTTGGCGGGCACGTCAGCGCAGATCGGTGCGCTCGAAGCGGTGCAGCTGATGAACCGGCGCGATGCGCTGGTGCTCGACGTGCGCGATGCCGCGGATTTCGCCGCCGGCCATATTTCGCGCGCGCGCAACATTCCGTTCGCGGAATTGAGCGGCCGTCTGCGCGAACTCGAAAAATTCAAATCAAAACCCGTCATCGTCAATGGCCCGTCAGGCGCGCGCGCGGCCAAGGCGTGTGCCGCACTGGGAAAAGTCGGCTTCACGGAAGCGGTTGCGCTGCGCGGCGGGATTGCCGCATGGGTCGAGGCGAGCCTGCCGCTGGAGAAGTGACTGGAGATATCGGTATGTCCGCGGTAAAAATGTACAGCACCGGCGCGTGCCCTTATTGCGTGATGGCGGAACGCCTGCTGCTATCGAAAGGCGTCGCAGTCGAGAAGATCCGCGTCGATCTAGAACCGGCAAAACGCATCGAAATGATGGAGCGTACTGGGCGGCGCACGGTGCCGCAGATTTATATCGGCGAGACCCACGTCGGCGGTTACGATGAACTCGCAGCGCTCGATCGCGGCGGCAAGCTCGACGAGCTGCTGGGCGCGTAATTCCTTGTCAACTTTGCCAGGATTTTAACTACCATGAGCCACTATGAGTGAAGCGCCGGTGCCGAGCTTTTCGATTGAAAAGGTTTACGTTAAAGATATGTCGGTCGAAGTGCCGAACGCACCCGAAGTGTTTCTCGAAACGGAAGCGCCGACGATCGAAGTCAATATCAACAGCGCGGCGCGCACGGTTCAGGACGGATTATATGAAGTCCTGTTGACCGTCACCCTGACGGCGCGCATCAAGGAAAAGACCGTATTTCTGGTCGAAGTGGCGCAGGCGGGGATATTCCAGATTCGCAACGTGCCGCCCGACGACATCGGCCCGCTGCTCGGAATCGCGTGCCCGAACACGCTGTTCCCCTATGCGCGCGAGACGATTTCCACGGTCACTTCGCGCGCCGGGTTCCAGCCAGTGATACTGGCACCCATGAGCTTCGAGAATATTTATCAGCAGCAGTTGCAGAATCTGCAGGCGCAGCCGGGCGCCAAACCCAACTAGGCGCCATGACGATGCGCAACCGCCGGTGGCTGTGCGCCATTCTGCTGACGGCATGGGCGGGTGCGGCGGCGGCGGAATTTCGCACTGTCGGCGACAACCCCGCAGTGCTGTACGACGCGCCGTCGGTCAAGGCGAAAAAATTGTATATCCTCGGCCGCGGCTATCCGGTCGAAATCGTCGTCGTCGTCGACGGCTGGACGAAGATACGCGACGCCGGCGGCGACCTGGCGTGGATCGAAGCGAAAAATCTGCACGAGCGCCGCAGCGTCATAGTGAAAGTCAATCTGGCCGCCGTGCGGCAGGCGGCCGACGACAAGGCGCCGCTCGCATTTCAGGCCGAGCAAAACGTTTTGCTCGATCTCATCGAACTCACTGGCACCGGTTGGGCGCGCGTCGCGCACCGCGACGGTCAAAGCGGCTACATTCGCATCAATCAGGTCTGGGGTGTATGAGGCTGTCGGTGCTCGGCGCCGGCGCGTGGGGCACAGCAATCAGCATCAGTCTGGCGCCACGCCACGCCGTTACGCTGTGGGCGCGTAACGCCGAGCGAGCGCACGACATCGCGACCGCGCGTGCGAACCAAGCCTATCTGCCTGGCTCGCGCATTCCCGATAACGTCGCAGTTTCCGCGGACTTGACGGAGGCCCTCGCAAGTTGCGATCTTATCTTGGTGGCCACTACGACAGCCGGATTGCGCGATGTGCTCCGGCGCATTGCCGCTGCGCAGTGTGCGGCGCCCGTGCTCTGGCTGTGCAAAGGTTTCGACACCGACCAGGCGCAACTGCCGCATCAGGTCGCTGCGACCGAATTGCCCGCGGCACAACCGCGCGGCGTATTGTCGGGTCCTAGTTTCGCGCAGGAAGTCGCCTGCGGCCTGCCGACTGCGCTCACGCTGGCGTCGGCCGACCCGGTATTTGCGCAGCGCATGGCGCGTGAACTGCATCATGACCGGCTCAGGATTTATTCGGCGGACGATCTCGCAGGTGTCGAAGTCGCCGGCGCGATCAAAAACGTCATGGCGATCGCCGCCGGCATCAGCGACGGGCTCGGCCTGGGTTACAACGCGCGCGCAGCGCTGATTACTCGCGGGCTGGCGGAAATCACCCGCATGGGCCGTCGGCTGGGCGGGCGCATGGAGACTTTCATGGGGCTCGCGGGCATCGGCGACCTCGTGCTTACGTGCACCGGCGATCTTTCGCGCAACCGGCGGGTCGGGCTGGGTCTTGCAAAAGGCGCTCCCCTAGAGCAGCTTCTTGCGAAGCTAGGCCACGTTGCGGAAGGGGTCTATACCGCGCGCGCCGTCAGCAGCCTAGCCGGCGAACTTCGGGTCGATATGCCCATTACGCGCGCAGTGAGTCGGGTCATGGATGAGCGCGTCCCCGCGCGCGATGCAGTGCAGGAACTGTTACAGCGGGACCCCAAAGCAGAACGCTAGTAATGCTTCGGGTTGACCAATTCCTGTCAGCGGGTGACGAACAGCAGCGTGACATAAATCCCGGTTTCGCGGGCCTTGGTTGGGTTAACATCGCCCGGCGCTAGTCTTAACTTAGGGCTTGACGTGAATACATAATTTTAATATCATGAATAATAAGAGATTTATTCTGTCTGCAGATTTTAAAAGAAAGCTGGCACACTTTCTGCAAATGATGGAGCGTTAGCCGGATCATTTCGTAGTCAACATAAGGGAGTTTTTCACATGAAGCTTCGCAAAACTGTACGTTCGGCCCTCGCGGCAGTCATATTGCTGACAGGCATAGCTCCCGCAGCGCACGCGGCAACTGTTGCCGGTAACTTTAACGTCACCGTCACCTT
>JBDSSV010000606.1:0-6485 GCA_039928535.1 Burkholderiales bacterium | reverse complement strand
ACCGGTCAGCTCGTCGGTCTCGGAAATGATCTTGATGCGCGATAGCGCGGTGCGGATGTCCGCGGACAGCATGGTCGTGATATACGCGACGAGCAGCATGGGGGCGAGCTGCGACATGAAATCGCCGGCGTTGGTGATCCAGAACAGCGAGTCATCCGTGCTCGAATAGCCGAGGAAGATATAGCACGCCGCTATCAACGCCATTTCGAGCAGCGTGACCAGCTTGCCGAGCGTCAGCGCCGACGTGACTATCGTCAGCAGGTAAAGATTGGTCAGTGGGCTTTCGAGACGCCCAGTGTGGTAAATGATCCACGTGATGAAAACGATCATCACCCACGTTTCGATTGCGAGTTTCCAGCGCGATTCGGTGCGGTACACATTGAAATAACGGAAACCGATGACGAACGCGGAATAGAGGATGAGGCCGAAATAAATCGGCGCATTCGATTCGTCATTGCGGCCCTGCACCACTTGGTAAAGCATGACCAGGATGACAAGCAGCCATTCGATCTCGGCGACGGTGCGGGAAAAACCTTTCAGTTCTTCGGCTTCGAAACCGGGCGCCGTGACTTGGCCGTTGCCCATGAATTGATCTCTCAGAATTTCCCCCTGGTCCGTCCGCCGGCTGTTCCGCCGGCGGTTGAATCATAGCGCGTCCGCCGGCCCGCCTGCCACCGGCCAGGCGCGCCGTCAGGCCGTAAAGAAGCGTTTGGTTTCGAACACGCCGGCGGCCAGCCGTTTGCCGTTTGCGTGAAGGTTGCGTTTGAGTACAAAGTCGAAAAGCAGCGGATTGTGCCGGCGGATAGCGGTCAGCACCGGCGCTGCGGCAGCGTCGATGAAATCGTGCTCGACCATGTAATCGACGGAATAGAGCGGCATGATGCCCGGCAGCGGATAGTCGGAACCGTTGAGCAGCCGCGCATGCCATTCGCCGCGTTCGATCACGCTGGCGAGCGCGGGACCGGCGCGATTGAGCTGTGTCATCGCCGATATGTCGCCAAATACGCGGCCCGTATAGCGTGCGTCATCCATCAAGCGCGTGAAGAGGGCAAAACTGTCGCTGAGCGGAGCGTTGGCCCCGCGGTCGAGATCGCGGTCCGTGCCCATGGACGCGCAGTGCGCGACGACCACGCGCACGCCGTGGTCGAGCGCGCGCCGCAGTTTCAACGGGTTGCCGAAGTCCTGCTGGTCTGCGCTCACCGCGCCTTCCATGCCGGCGTGGGTGAGCAGCGGCACGTTGAGCCGCGCCATCGCCGCATAGAAAGCATCGCAGCGCGGCAGGGCCGGATCGATGCCCATCGCGCCAGGCAGCCATTTGATGGCGCGCGCGCCGCTGCGTTTTGCTTGCTCGAGCGCGGCCACGGCATCGTTGCGATACGGATGAATGGACGCTGCCCATTCGAAGTATTGCGGGAAAGCCTGCGCGACGCGCTGCGCGTGGCTGTCAGGCATGTAAAACGTCGAGCCGGCCAGCGACAGCGCGCCTTCAACACGGTAAGCGCGGTCGAAAGCGAGCAGCAGGACCTTCGCGCCCGGCCGCATGTCTTGCATTAGCTGGCGCAGGCGCGCCACGTAGCTTTCGTCGACGCTGCCGGACGAAGTGCACGCCGCATTCAGATAAAAAAGGCGCTGCGCGTACTGCACCGGATGCAGCGGACTCAGCATGGCGGGGTTGATCCACGCGCCGCTGGACGAGTCGCCGGTGCCGACGAGGTGCGTGTGGCAGTCCCACACTTGCGCGGGATCGACGCCATCCCATGCCGCCTGCACGAGCTCGTGAGCGGCGAGCTGAGGCGGCAATGAACCGAGGCACGGGTTCGAGATGCCCTGCTCGGGCCAGTAGCGCCATGCGCCGGCGCTCGCGACTGCCGCGGCACAGCCGCCCAGAATGTAGCGCCGCCGCCGTCGATCGATTGTTAGTGGCATAAATTTTCTGCTGCTATGATAAACGCATGATAGGACTTCTGCAGAGAGTGAGCATGGCGCGCGTCGTCGTGGAGGACGTGGAGATCAGCGCCATAGGGCAGGGCCTGCTTGTGCTGGTAGGCGTCGTCGCGGACGACAGCCTGCAGCGCGCCGACCGCCTCCTCGAACGGCTGCTTACCTATCGCGTGTTTACAGACGCCGCCGGAAAAATGAATCTCGATCTGCGCGCGACTGGCGGAGGATTACTGCTGATACCCCAATTCACGCTCGCGGCCGACACGAAAAGCGGCACGCGCGCAGGGTTTTCGACCGCGGCGCCGCCCGCCATGGCACGCGAGCTGTTCGAATACCTCGTCGTGCAGGCGCACGCGCGCTACGGCAATGTTGCGTGCGGAAGCTTCGGCGCTGATATGAGTGTATCGCTCGTCAATGAAGGCCCGGTGACGTTCTGGCTGGAGAGTTGAGCAGCTTAGTCTGCTCTGGCGCCGGATTCCCTGATGACGCGTGTCCAGCGCGCGGCATCGGTCTGCAGAAACGCCGCAAATTCGACTGGTGAGAACGTTCCGGGTTCGGCGCCGTCGCGCGCGAGCCGCTCGCGTGTCCCGGGCAGCGCGAGAATGCGTGCCACTTCCGCATTGAGCCTGGCTGCAATTTCCGCCGGCAGTCCGACCGGCCCGAACAAACCGAACCATTGCTGTGATTCGACGCCGGGCATGCCTGCTTCCATCATCGTCGGCAATTCAGGCATGGCTGCCGAGCGCCGCGGCGATGTCACCGCGAGCGCGCGCAGACGATTCGCGCGAACCTGCGGCAGCACGATGACGACGGTCGAGAACGACAAGTCGATCTGGCCGCCGACCAGCGCCAGCACGCTGGGCGCCGAGCCCTTGAACGGCACGTGTGTGATGTCTACGCGCGCAGTCGTCTTGAAAAGTTCGGCGGTGAGATGCGGCGGCGAGCCGCTGCCGCCGGAACCATAGGTGAGCCGGCGCGGCCGTGCGCGCGCCAGTGTAACCAGTTCCCGCACCGATTTCGCCGGCACGGACGGATGCGTGACGAGCACCAGCGCGGAGGTCGCAATAAACGCGATGGGCACGAGGCTCTTCAGCGGATCATAGCCAAGTGCTGGATACAGGCCTGGATTGATGACGATGGGACCGGCGGACGACAGCAGCAGTGTGTAACCATCGGCGGGCGCTTTCACCGCGATTTCCGTACCGATGTTACCGGCGGCGCCCGCGCGGTTCTCGACCACGACAGGCTGCTTCCATGCCTCGTTGAATTTTTGCGCGAACGTGCGCGCCAGCGCATCGGTGACGCCGCCGGCCGATTGCGCGGCGATAATGCGGATCGGTTTGGCGGGATAGGTCTGGCCGTAAACGCAGGACGCCGCCGGGATTAATGCGGCCAGCAAAAGAGCGCACCGCATCAAGGCTGCCTAGATGCTGGCCATTATCTTGCCCCAGCGCGGATCGGGGCGGTGCTGCATGCGCGGCCCGGCAGCGTGCAACGCGGCCCACGTCGTCGAGGTTATATTGAGTAATACCGGCTTGCCGAACTCGGCTTCCAGCAGCGGCACTGCGTGAACGGCAAACCACAGTCCGCCGGGCATCAGCAGCGCCTGTGCATCCGGCGTTTCTCTGAGCACCTCGCGGCCAAGTTCAAGCGCGAGATCGTGGTCCTGGGAAGCGACGCTTTGCTTGTTCTCGGCGAGCGTGCGCCCGCGGGAGCGGCACGCGATAGCTTCGATGCCGGCGTCGGCCAGATAACGCGTCAGTGCGGAATTTACCGCTTCGGGCCAGCGCGTGGCCATCGCGATGCGTGTCGCGCCAAGATGCTTGAGAGCGGCGATATGGGCTTCGAGATCCGTGTCGCATGGCAGGCCGGTGCGGTCCGACGCCTCGGCCAGAATTTCCAGCATTTTCCTGCGCCCGAGCGCGGACGCCACGGGCACGCCGCTCAACGCGATGCGGTCGGCCTTTTTCTTCGCCAGCAGGTCAAAGCGTTCCCACAGCGTGGGCAGATTCTGCTCGACCGAAGCCAAAGTGTATTCGGTCAGGTTAAGCCCCGTCGTGATCAGCACCATGCCTTCGGGCGCGATGCGGTAGAACTGGTACGCGTCCATGTCCGTATACAAATGCGGAATGATATAGCCAAGCTGGTACCACGGATGGATGACACTCATGACAAGCAGACCTTCTGATGGGTTGCTACCGATGTGGGCGTCGTCGCGCGCGCCGCCGCGCGGCGAGGTGACTTACTGGCTCAGCACAGGATCTTTCATGCCGCCGCTGACGTTGAGCGTGCCGCGCGCGATTGAAACGCCCTGCGTGCCCAGCTGCACGTTGAGGCGGCCGGCAAGTTCCCCCGCCGGCGAGACGTCCACAGCGCCGTGGGCATTGAGCGGGCCGGCGGTGAGTTTGAGATTGCGATAGGAAATGCGGTTGGCGGCAGACTGGGCTTCACCGGAGATTTCTGAATACGGTGTCCTGCCGCCGCGCAAACCGGCGCGGCTGGTCGATTGAATCGCGCGCACGAGATCGAGGTTATTAAGCGTGCCTTTCTGCAACGTGAACGTCGCGGTGACGCGCGGCGCGGCAAATAACTCGTCGGGCGTCTGGCCCTGGGTGCTGAACTTCATGACCGTGTCGAGCACGCCGCTGGCCATGAAGTTGTTGGTGAACCCCGCCAGCACCTGCGCGACGTCGGCATTCTTGAAACTCAGTTCGCCATCGGCGGCCAGACCGGAGTTCCATTTCAGGACCGCGTCGCCTTTGAACGCGCCGCCGAACACGCGGCCCTCGATGCCGGTGATAGTGGCCTGACCGCGTCTGATGGTGGCCGTCGCTGCGAGTTCGGAGAATTCGACTGTCAGCCCTGCGGGCGGCGTCCATGCACTCGCGGTGAAGGTCGCGCGCATCTCGCCCGGCTCCTTCAGCGGCGTCAGTTCGAGGTTTGCCTTGCTGTCTTTTACGGACAATTTCTGCCAGCCACCGTCCTTGTCGAGAGTGATGACCGCGTCGAGGCTCGGCATCTCAACGCCGTGCAATGCGAGCTTGATTGCATTGATCTTGATGTGCTGGAGTTGCAGGCGCGACGCGGCGGCCGGCGCCTTCGACCACGCGATGAGGCGCGGCAGGGCGTCCTGCTCTATGACGACGCCGGACAACTCAATTTCATTGATGTCCTTCGTGTGTTCGTCGAATATCGCCGTTGACGTTACATCGATGGTAGCGGAGTCGACTTTCACATCCTGCGCCGCGCCGATGGCTATGTGTTCGAGCTTCAATTGCGGGGTGGGAAACAGCGTGAAACGCAGGCCGCCGATACTGACCGGTTCCTGCAGCCGCTCGGACAGCACTTTTTCGGCGCCCGGAATGTAGCCATTCATCGGCGCAACCTGCAGTATCGCCACGCCGGCCAGCAAGAGGATGATCAGCCCGGTCAACAGCAGGCTGCCCCATTTGACGGGCCGGCGCGCCACCGCAGAGGAGACGCCTCTCGACGCCGCGTTGTCCTTCTCCATGGAGCGCTGCATCGCCGCCGCGTCGGCGCGAATCTGCGCGTCGGCGCGCGCCTTGACGTCGGAATCGAAGTCGGCCTGCGAGCGCGCGCGGATTTCGGCTTCGACCTTGGCCTCAATCTCTTTCTCCGCGTTCTGCCGCATCTGGTGTTCCTGCATGACGCGGGCGACGGTTTCCTGCTTGGCGCGGTCTTCGGCGGCGGCGCGCGCGCGCTTTTCCGCGACCGCTTTCTGCTCGGCATGCACACGCGCCATCATCTCCGCTTGCGCTTTGGCAACCGCCTGCTCGTGCTGCAGGCGAGCGGCATCGAGCATGCGCTGCGCCTCATCGCGCATTTTCTGCGCTTCATCGCGCGATTTCTCCGCGACGGCGGTCTCCTTGCTGGCAGCCTCGCGGATGAGTTTTTCAGCGGCGGCGCTTATTTGCAGCGCCGCCTCGGCCTGCGCCTCGGCTTGTTCGCGCTTGCGTTCGGCTTCTTCGCGCGCCTTGCGTTCCGCGTCGATGCGCGTTTCAAGTTCTGCCTGCGCCTTGCTCTCGGCTTCTTCGCGTGCCGCAGCGACTCTGGCGTCGGCGTCGTCGTGCGCTTTGCGCTCGGAAGCGATGCGCGCTTCGACCTCCGCTCGCGCGCGCTGCTCGGCTTCCGCCCGCGCGTTGCTGACAGCCTCGTCGCGCGATTGACGCTCGACGGCGATCTGTGCCTCGGCGTCGGTGCGCGCTTTGCGCTCGACGGCGAACTCTTCGCGCGCTTTCGCCTCCGCCGCTGCGCGTGATTCGGCTTCGACGCGCGCCTTGCGGACTTCCTCTTCGCGCGCCGCAATTTCCGTCGCCGCACGCGCTTCGGCCTCTTCGCGCGCCTTGCGCTCGGCGGCGATGCGCGATTCGGCTTCCTGGCGCGCTTTGCGTTCGACGTCTTCGCGCGCCTGCGCCTCTTCCCGCGACTGGCGGATGTTGGCCTCGAGCACGCGGAATTCCGCACGCATCCTGGTTTCGGCCTCTTCGCGTGCGATTTGCAGCTCGGTCTCGTGCTGCAGTTTT
>JBDSSV010000605.1:0-6235 GCA_039928535.1 Burkholderiales bacterium | reverse complement strand
CGGCAATATCGACCGTCGAGAGATAACTCGCGCGCACGCCGAGGTGATGCGCGACCACTCCGCACGGCATGTTCCAGGGCTCGACGCGCACCGGCGTCGTCAGCAAGCCGTCGATGTCTGACATCTTCAATCCCGCGTCGGCAAGCGCCGCCTGCGCGGCGTCGGTCTGCAATTGCAGCGCAGAGCGATCCGGTACGCGGCCGACGCGGCTTTCGCCGATGCCGGCAATGGCGGCTGAAAGTTTCATTGGTTCAGTCGCCTATCTTCACGCCGCGCAGCAGGTCGCGCGAAATCACGATGCGTTGAATTTCCGAAGCACCTTCGCCGACGCGATAATGGCGCACGTCGCGGTAGAAGCGCTCGACCGGAAAACCGCGGATCACACCCATGCCGCCGTGGATCTGCACCGCGCGGTCGGCGACGCGCCCGACCATTTCAGAGCTGAAGAGCTTGCACATGCTGCCGGCGGAGCCAACGTTATCGCCCTTTTCGAGACGGCGCAGCACGTCATAGCACAGCGCGCGCGCCGCGGCGATATCTATCGCCGAGTCCGCGAGCATCCACTGGATCGCCTGCCGTTCCGCCAACAGTTTGCCGAACGTGCGGCGCACCTTCGAGTGCTCGATTGACTTGTCGAGCAGCGATTCGGCGGCACCCACGCACGAGCACGAGACCGACATCCGGCCGTCGTTGAGCGAGCCCATCGCGACTTTGAAACCGCTGCCGACTTCGCCGATCACGGCCTCTGCGGGCAGCTTGCAGTTTTCAAACGTGAGCTCGGCCAACTTGATTGCGTCCGTCGCTATGGTCGTATCGACGCGCGTGACTTCGAACCCCGGCGTGCCGCGCTCGACGAGGAATGCCGTGATGCCGCCGCGCGCGCGTTTTTCGGGGTCGGTGACCGCCATCACCATGATCACGTCGGCAACATGGCCGCCGCTGATGTAATGCTTGCGCCCGTTCAGGATCCAGCCGTCGCCACTTTTTTCGGCGCGCGTGCGCATGCCGGCGGCGTCCGACCCCGCTTCCGGCTCCGTCAGCGCGAATGCTGACTTCAGCTTGCCGGCCGCGAAGCCGCGCAGGAATTTTTCCTTTTGCTGCTTAGTTCCATGCCGCACGATCGCCATCGGCGTCATGCCGCTCGAGTAGTTCGCAGCTATCGTGATGGCGCGGTGCAGCCGGCTGAATTCCTCGAGCGCGATGCAGTATTGGAACAGGCTCAGCCCGCCGCCGCCGTATTCAACCGGCAGCCGCATGCCGCAATAACCGTTCTTCTGCATGAGTTCTATGAGTCCCGGCGGGATTTCACCGATGCGGTCGATCTCTTCCGCCCACGGGCCAAGCTCGCGCTCGGTAAAGCGTCGCACCGCATCGCGCATTGCGCGCAGGTCGTCGCCCAGTTCGATATCAAGTGCCGTCGTCTCCATTACCGCTTTCCTTCAATCAGATTTTTCATAAATACCCTTGCTTACTGCTGAGGTGCACATTTCACGATCAGCGCATCGACCACACGCGCACCCGCGCCTTGCGCATATAGCATCAGCGGATTGATGTCGAGCTCACCGATCTCATCGCGGCAGTCATGCGCCAGCCACGAGAGGCGTACGATCAGGTCGCACAACGTGTCGATATCGCGCGGCGGCGCGCCGCGCACGCCTTCCAGCATTTTATAGCCGCGCAGTTCGCGCAGCATGCGCTGCGCTTCAGCGGGGTCTACCGGCGCCACGCGAAATGCCAGATCGCCGAGGACTTCGACATGGATGCCGCCGAGCCCGGCGACGACTACCGGACCAAACACAGCGTCAGCCACCACGCCCAGCATGCATTCCAGTCCCGGCGGAGCCATTTCCTGCACAAGTACGCCGTCGAGCACTGCATCGCGCTTGTACGCTCCTGCCGCCGCCATGACTTCCGCGTATCCGCAGCTCACAGCCTGGTCACCATTGAGCCGCAACCGTATGGCGCCGGCTTCGGTCTTGTGCGGAATGTCCGCTGATTCTATTTTGAGCGCAATCTCGCCGCCGATTTCGCCTGCGACGCGCGTGGCCTCCTGCGCGCTGCGCGCGAGCGCTTCGCGCGTGACCGGAAAGCCGTATGCCGCCAGCACAGACTTGCTCGCGCGTTCGGTCATCGTCCCCGTCGCCGCGTGCAACAGCTTGCGCGCCGCTGCGGCGTCCATGTTCGCCGGCCGCGCCGAGACCGGTGCGCGCGGCCGGCGCAGAAATTCCCCATAGCGTGCCGCCAGCCGGACCGCCTTCACGCAGCTCAGCGTGTTCCGGTAGACAGGCACGCCTTCCGCCGCGAGGCTTTTTGCGGTCAGCGCCGGATCGTCGTTGCATGCGCCGGTCCACAATATGGCCACCGGCTTGTCCGATGTTTTCGCGGCTTCGGCCGCCTGCCGCACGTCACTCGCTACCGACAGCGTAAAAATGGGGACCATCACGTCGATATTGTCGTCGGCGCTGATCGTTTCTATGCAGCGCCGGAACATGTCGGGCTTGCCGATTGCCGCATTAGTCACGTCCGTCGGGTTGGCCGTGGTGCCGTGCTTTGGCAGCAAAGCGGCGAGTTTCTTTTGCGTGTCCGCGCCGTAAGCCGGATAGCTCAGCCCGACGGTTGCGCCGAGATCCACCAGCAGCACGCCATTGCCGCCGGAGATGGTCGTTGCCGCCACCCGCGTGCCGCGCGGCCAGCGGCGCGTACGCAGCAGCATGGCCGTTTCATACAACTCGTTGCAATCGTCGACGCGGATGATGCCGCACTGGCGCAGCGCCGCGTCGCACACATCGTCGGCGCCCGCCATGGCGCCTGTATGCGATGCCGCGGCCTGGCTGCCTGCCGCAGTGCGGCCGAGCTTGACCATGACTATCGGCTTTTCGCGCGCCGCCGCGCGCTGCGCGACCTCGATCAGGCGCGGACCATCGGGAATATTCTCGGCCAGCACCATGATCACGTCGGTCGCGGCGTCGTCGATCATGAACTGCATGAAATCGAGAATGTTGAGATCGGCGGAATTGCCGCAGCTCACCTCGTAGCTGATGCTGACGCCCGCTTCCTGTGCGCGCCACATCACGTTGACTTGGCCCGCGCCCCCGCTTTGCGCGACGACGCCGACATTGCCGGCGGGCTGGCGCGTAGCGACGGTGGCGGAGGTGGTCATCGCAAAGCCGTCGATGAAATTGACCATGCCGTTGCAGTTCGGCCCCATGATGCGCATGCCGCTCTCGCGCGCGAACGCGGTGACCCTGGCCTGCAAAGCGCGGCCTTCGGCAGTGCCGGTTTCCGCGAAGCCGCCCGAATAAATCGTGGCAAAACGAGCACCGCGCGCTGCGCAGTCTTCAAGCAGCGTCATCACGTGCTCCGTCGGCACGACGATGCCGACGTGGTCGGGCGCCTCCGGCAAGTCACGTACGCCGGGATAACAAGTCAAGCCGCGCACCGTCTTGAAACGCGGATTGACTGGAAACACGCGCCCCTGATAGCCGAAGTTCATCATGCGCATCAGCACGCGGCCGGCAAAACGCGTGAGATCGTCCGTCGCGCCGACGATGGCGACGCTGGCCGGCGCGAAAAACGGCTTGAGATCGAGGGTTGAGGGTGAGGCGCTCACTGCTGCATGTCCTGGAATGATTGCGTTACACGGCTAGCGCGCGAGACCGACGTCGATCAGCACGCTCTTGTATTCGTCGTACTGGGTCTTGAGCATTCGGCGCGTGTCAGCGGCATTCAAAAATTTGCTGTCCCAATAGTTCGTTTCGATGTCCTTCTTCCACTCGTCGGATTCGACGACGCGCGCGAGCACGTTTTCCCAATAGGCGATTTGAGCGGGCTGCATTCCTTTGGGCCCGATGACGCCGCGCGAGCTGGAAAACGTACTGGGCGCGCCCTGCTCCGACCACGTCGGTACGACGGCAAATGCACCCGCGAGGCGTTTGGGCGCGGACACGGCGATAACGCGCAGCTTGCCCGCCGCGAGTTGCGGCACTGCACCTGAGACCGGCACCGCGGCGACATCGACGTGGCCGCCCATCACGTTGGTCAGCGACTGGATGCCTGAGGTAAAAACGACGAATTTCAATTTCTTCACGTCCACACCGGCACTTTTCAGCGCGACCATCGTCGCGATATGGTTCGAGCCGCCCAAGCTCGCCGCCACCGCGAAACTGACGGATCCCGGATCGGCCTTTAATTTGTCGATGACATCGCGGCCGCTGCGCAACGGGCTTCCTGCATTGACCGCGAACGCGACGTATTCATTGAAAAGCTGCGCGATCGGCGTGACGTCCGTGTGAGTGATTGTGCTCGCGCCGAGAATGTGCTCGACCAGCAGGTTGATCGGGCTCACCGAAATATAACTGCCGTCGCCTGCGTGCTGGTTCAGATAGCTCCACGCCAGCACGCCGCCCGCGCCCACCTTGGAAACTACCGTGAGCGGTGCCTCGACGAGTTTCTTTTGCTGCATGATCCGCTGCAGCGCACGCGCAATGACGTCGTTGGCGCCGCCCGGGCCCGACATCGCAACGATTTCCACCCCGCGTTCCGGTTTCCAGTCCGCGGCCCACGCCCCGCTGATGGTCGCGACGACCGCGCCCGCTGCCGCCCACGCGGCAAGCAGCCGCGTCATTCGATTCTTCAAAGTTACGGCCCCGGCTCTAATCCGGACGCATGCCGGAGTCTTTGACGATTTTCGCGTATTTGGCGAGTTCCGCCCTGACGAACGCGGCGAGTTCTTCCGGCGTGCCGCCGGCCGGGTCCGCGCCCTGCGCCACCAGCCAGTCGCGGAATTCTGGAATGCGCAGGACCTTCACCATTTCCGTGTTCAGCCTCGCAACGATCGCCGCGGGCGTTCCCGCGGGAACGAACATGCCATACCACGTGGTTGCCTCGAAGCCCGGGAACGCGGCTTCGGCCACCGTCGGCAGCTCGGGCGCCGCCAGCGAGCGCTTCGCGCCGGTCACCGCGATCGCGCGCAGCCGACCGCTTTTGGCGAACGGCAGCGTCGAAGTGATGCTGCCAAACATGATCTGAGTTTCGCCACTCAGCAACGCGGTCAGCGCCGGGCCGGTGCCGCGATAGGGCACATGCACGAGTTTGGCGTGCGCCGCGTCGCCAAACATCACACCGGCGAGCTGGGCGGGTGTGCCCGTGCCCGATGACCCGTAATTCAACTGACCCGGCCGGTTGCGCGCCAGCGCGGCGAGCTCTTTCACCGTGCGAACCGGCAACGACGGATGCACGACCAGCAGGTTGGGCAGCGATGCAATCTGCACGACCGCGACAAAATCCTTGATGGGATCGTACGGCACCTTGGCGTAAAGGTTGGGATTGATCGCCAGCGTCGTGTTCGAACCGTTGAACACCGTATAACCGTCGGGCGGCGCTTTCGCTGCCAGTTCCGCGCCGACCATGGTCGCGGCGCCCGCGCGGTTGTCGACGATTACCGTTTGACCGAGCGCTTCGCTGAGCCTGGGCGCCAGCGCGCGCACCACCAGGTCCTGGCCGCCGCCGGGCGGAAACGGCACGATGTAGCGTATCGGTTTCACCGGATAACTCTGCGCGTGTGCGCCGGCTGCGGCATATAACATTACATTCGCGTAAAAAAACCATTTATTGCACATCAGCTCTCTTCTTCAGCGGGACAACCTTCGGTTCGCCAGCGCAGCATGCCGCCGTTCAAATTAGCGACTTCGCGCAGCCCTTCTTTCTGCAGCATGACAACCGCCTGCGCCGAGCGCGCGCCCGAGCGGCAGACGGCGACGAGCGGCTTGTCGCGGCATATTTCAGTGATGCGCTGCTTTAATTCACCCAGCGGTATCAGCTTCGCGCCACGGATATGGCCGAGCGCGCCGGTGAATTCATCTGCTTCGCGCACGTCTACGATTTCGACACGTTCCGCAATTTCCTCCAGCGCCTGCGGCTGGATTTCCCAGATGCCGCCAAAAGTAAACGTCAGCGGCGCCCATTGCGGGTCAGCGTTGTCCGTTTGTCCGCCTGCCGGCTGGCCGCATTTGAGATTAGCCGGCACCGCCACGTCAATCTGCTTCGGATGCGGCAGGCCCAGGTTGTCCATATAGCCGGCGAAGTCGTCGATGCCGATATCGCCGCCCAGCCGCGGATTGTAGCGGCGCTCCTCGCCGACGCTCGTGACGGTCACGCCGCGGTAGTCATGCGCCGGGTATACGAGGCAGGCTGCCGGCAATGAAAAAATATGCTCGCGCACCGACCTGAACATCAG
>JBDSSV010000604.1:0-3579 GCA_039928535.1 Burkholderiales bacterium | reverse complement strand
GTTCTCGTTGCGTTATCGGCGGCGTCGGTATGGCGCCCGTCGCATCGAATTTGAAGCCTGTGCGTTTTCCCACTTCGTCCGCGCTTGAATCGGGATGCCACGACTCGAGCGCGAGGCGTCCGTTGCTGCGCTGGAATACCGCGATCGGTGTTATCAGCGCTGCAAGATTTCCGGCGGCTGTAACGAAATCCAGTTTTTCGACGAGCGAACGCGGACTGTGCTCGGTGCGCCACGTCACGATGCGTTTTGCCGTCGGCAACATCACCGCAGCGCCGCCACCGCCGGGCAGACGTACCTTGGGATCGTGCCACGACCCGATCACCGAAACGTTGGTGCGTCCCTCCGCGTCGATCTGCGCGCAGCCGAGGTAGGCCATATCCATGCCGCCGCGCGCGCACAGGTCGTAGAAATCCTGATTTGCGAAAATTGCAGCAGAGCCGGCGACGATGGCCGGATCGCTGCTCGAATGCGGAATTTTAACGGGCTGCGGCTCGACGCCGCCGGCCACATTGATGTAGGTGAAATGAAAATCGTAAGCGCTTTTGGCGAGCAGGCACGCGAGCATCGGCAACGTCGAATTGACGCCACTGAACGTGATCTCGTTCGCGCGTATCTGGCGCGCGAGGTTGACTACTATGTACGAGAAGGGCGACCACACAGCCGGTGAGGCGTGAGGCGTGAGGCGTGAGGAGGAAGTCATAAACCGCCTAACGCCTCACGCCTGTCGCCTCACGCTTTTCCTGATTTTCGGGCGCTTCGGCCAGGTGCGCCTCTAGCGCGCCGGGTTCATCCTGCATATAGCGTTCTACCGCCGGGTAGTCGATCTCGTATAACGGATGCATCGAGCCGGGCCAGGCGCCATTGGGCACTATCGCGACGGCTTCGACCATGAAGCCGGGCACCAGCGTTAGTTCAGGCTGCAGGCGCAGCACATCGGTCGGCACGAGACGCTCGGCGGTGATGAGCACGCGCTTCGCCGCACGCGTGGTCGGATGGTCCCAGAACGGTGTGCCGTAGACGCGCGCATTGCCGAGTTCGTCCGCTTCGTTGACGTGGATGACCGCGACGTCCGGTGTGATTGCGGGAATTACATAGACTTCCTTGCCGGTGTACGGGTCCTTGACCGTTTTCCAGTCGTTGATCTTCGCAAGATCGCTGCCGAATACGCCGGCTACCGGCTGGAACGGGATTCCGTAGGCGGCTGCACGCAGCCCCGAGACGAGCGTCATTCAGGCGTGTTCTTCGAACTCCGCCTGCTTGCGCTCGATCGCCAGCCGGAACCAGCGCGCGAGACCGAAGTTGCCTTCCATCGCGACAATGCCCGCGCGCACCTTGGCGACGGCGCCGGCGCGGCACAGCATGTCCACATCGTAACCGGGCGACGGCTTGATGATTTCGAGGTTGCGTTTCTTTTGCCGCACGAGCTCGCGCATCAGCGCGAATGGGCCGCGATGCAGAAAGCTGCCGCCGACTGCGATCGAGGTGCCGTCGGCAATGCGCGCGGCGAGTGTGGCAAGGCTGACTATTTTGGCAGGCGAGGGAACGCTCATGTTTATCCTCCAATATACTGCGCTCAATCATAGCATCGGCCCGCAGCCTTCGGCCTGGTGCGATAATACGTATTCAATGCAGGGACAAACCCATCAAAGATTGCGCCGCCGGACCGCGCATGCGCTATTGGCGGTTACTGCCGCGTTGCCGGCGCAGCAGGCGATTGCAGCTGTCTATCCGGAAAAGCCGATACGCATGATAGTCGCGGTGCCGCCGGCAGGACCCGCGGACACGTTGTCGCGGCTTATTTCGCCGAAACTGACCGAGGCACTCGGGCAGACTATCGTCATCGACAATCGACCGGGCGCCAATGGCAATATCGCCTACGAATTGACCGCGCGCGCCGTTCCAGACGGTTACACGATTACGGCAGTCGCGGCAGGCGTGGCGATCAACCCCAGCTTGTATCGCGACGTGAAATTCGATCCGGTCAAAGACTTTGCGCCTATCACGCTCGGGATTACAGTGCCGAACGTACTCGTTGTACACCCCTCCGTTGCCGCGACTTCGGTGCCCGAATTAATCGCGCTGGCGAAAGCCCGTGCCGGACAGCTCGTGTTCGCTTCCGCGGGCAATGGAACATCCGGCCATCTCGCGCTTGAACAGTTCAAAATTCTGTCCGGAGTTCAGGTCATTCATGTGCCGTACAAAGGCGGTGGTCCGGCGCTGACCGAATTGCTCGGCGGCCAGGTGCAGGCATTGTTCAGCATTGCGCTCGTCGCGATGCCGCAGGTCAAGGCCGGCAGGATGCGTGCGCTCGCGATCACGAGCGCACGTCGATCGAAGGTGGCGCCGGAATTACCGACGCTGGCGGAGTCGGGTTTCCCCGGGTTCGAATGCGTGGGCTGGTTCGGCTGGATTGCGCCCGCACGCGTGCCGGCGGAAATTGTGGCCCGGCTCAATCGCGAAATCGTACGCATATTGAATCTGCCCGAGGTGCACGAACGGCTGCTCGGCCTGGGGGCGGATCCGGTCGCGAATTCGCCGCAGGCTTTCGCGGCATTCATCAAGAGCGAGCACGAGAAATGGGCGCAGGTGATCAAGCAAGCCCAAATACGGGCCGAATAAACTGGGAGAAGGCGGCATGGCAAAATCAAAACCGGTAGCAAAAAGCGGCTCACGGGCAAAGGCCAAACCGCGCGCGAAGGGCATCCGCAAGGTCGGCTACGTCGATGTGCAGAACCACGGCCATGGCAATATGAATCCGCTGCATTGGCACGATTGCGCCGGCGGCGGGCAGGTCGTGGTGCAAAACAAGGTCGCGTACGTCGGCAACATGCGCAATCCGCATGGCACGCAGATCATCGACGTCAAAGATCCGATAAAGCCGAAGCTGCTCGCCGAATTGACGATGCCGCCTGGTACGCATTCGCACAAGGTGCGCGTGCATGGCGACCTCATGCTCGTCAATCGAGAGGCGCTTGCCGCAGACTCGCTACAGGGCGAAGTCCCGCCGGAGGGCTACAACGGCGGAATCGGCATTTATGACATCTCAAAGCCCGCACAGCCGAAACTGATCACGGAATGGAAGGCCACGCTCGGTATCGGCGCGAGCTATGCGCGCGGGGTGCACCGGTTCGACTTCGACGGCCGCTACGCGTATATCTCGCCGACGATGGAGGGTTACATCGGCAACATCGTGATGATCCTCGACCTCAAGAACCCGGCCAAGCCAGAGGAAGTCGGCCGCTGGTGGATGCCGGGGCAGTGGGTTGGCGGCGGCGAAACGCCGACGTGGAAAAACGACGCGCACAAGTGCCACCACCCGCTGCGCTTCGGCAACCGGCTCTATACGAGCTATTGGCAGGGGGGGCTGGTCATTCTCGATATCGACGACATGAGGAAGCCGAAGTTCGTCTCCGGACTCGACTGGAGCCCGCCTTTTCCCTGGCCGACGCATACGGCGCTGCGCATTCCATTCAAGATCAAGCAACGCGATTTCATGCTGGTCGCGGACGAGGACGTGTTCCGCCAGCCTGACTTCCCGCCGTATCCGGCATCGTTTTTGTGGATGGTGGACGTCACCGA
>JBDSSV010000603.1:0-3454 GCA_039928535.1 Burkholderiales bacterium | reverse complement strand
CGCGTGCACGTCCATCTTGGCGAAATAGGTGGCCGGGACTGCGTGGCCGGCAGTGTGCAGCGAATAAAACGCCGCGCCCGCGAGCCGCATGTCGAACGTGGGCACGACCGACGGCAGCATTTCGGGTGGAAACAACGCGCCGCCGTTGATGACGATCGCGTCGACGCTGTCGAGGCGGCGCAGCGACTCGCGCAAAGGGCCCGCCGGCAGCAGCATGCCGTTGCCGCAGCCGCGCTCGCCATCGAGCACGACGATTTCGACATTGCGTCGCAGCGCGTAATGCTGCAGGCCGTCGTCGCTAATGATCACGTTGCACTCAGGATGCGCCGTGCGCAGAGCCTGCGCCGCGGCTACGCGCGAGCGCGCGACCCACACGGGGCAGTCGCAGCGCCGCGCGAGGAGCACGGCTTCATCGCCGATAGCGGCCGGATCGGAAGCGGTCGCCGCGCGCTGCGGCTCATGCGCACTACCGCCGTAGCCGCGCGTGACGACGCCGGGCTTGTAGCCGTGGTCGAGGAGCCGGCGTACGAGCCATATCACGCACGGGGTCTTGCCGGTACCGCCGACATTGATATTGCCTACGATGATCACCGGCACACCTGGCGCGGAACTCTTGCAGATGCCGCGGCGATAGCAGAAGCGTCGCAGCGCGGCCACGGCGCCGAACAGCACACTCAGCGGCCACAGCACTAGATGCAGCGGGGAGAGGCGGTACCAGTAATTTTCCAGCCAGTGCATGAAAAGCGGGGAGGGGCGAGAGGCGGGAGGCGGGAGGCGGGAGAAGCAGGGAAGGGTTCGGTCTTACGCCTCTCTCCTCACGCATCACTCCTCACTTCTTATTGGCCTGGGTGGTGAAGGTGATGCGGCTGTAGCCGGCGATGCGCGCGGCTTCCATGATATTAATGACCGACTGGTGGGTGGCAGCGGCGTCCGCATTGATGATGATGACCGGATCGGGCTGGCCGGCGGCGGCGCGCTTTAGTTCGTCGGCGAAGCTGTCGGTGCTGCGGAAAGGCACGGTCGATTTGTTGACGACGTATTTGCCCTGGCCGTCGACCGCGACATTAATCTGGTTCGGGCGCTCCTCGGGCTTGTTCGCATCGGCGGTCGGCAGGTTGATCTGCAACTCCGCGTAGCGCGAATACGTCGTCGTCACCATCAGGAAGATCAGGATGACGAGCAGCACGTCGATCAACGGAATCAGGTTGATCTCGGGCTCCTCCTTTTGCCTGCCGAGGCGGAAGTTCACGGTGGGCCCCGCTTAACCCGTGCGTTCGCCGTGCAGGATCTCGACGAGTTTCACCGCCTGGCTTTCCATTTCGACGATCAGCGAATCGACTTTGGCGCGGAAGTAACGGTAAAAAATCATACTCGGAATCGCCACGATCAAGCCCATAGCCGTGTTGTACAGCGCAATCGAGATGCCGTGCGCAAGCACGACGGGGTTGCTGCCGCCGGTCGGCGCCTGCGAGCCGAAAATTTCGATCATGCCGATGACAGTGCCGAGCAGCCCGAGCAGCGGGCTGATAGAGGCAATAGTGCCGAGCGTACTCAGGAAGCGTTCGAGGTCGTGGGCGACGGCGCGTCCGGCATCGTCGATCGCCTCTTTCATGACCTGCGGCGTGCTCTTGACGTTTTTCAGGCCGGCAGCGAACACCTGCGCAAGGGGGGCACCGCTGGAAAGCCGGGCCAGTAACATCGGATTGACGCCATTCTGGCGATATTCCTGCACGACCTGCGCGAGCAGTTCGGGTGGCGTAACGACGCTGCTGCGCAGCGACCACAAGCGCTCACCTATGATCGCGAGCGAAATGACCGACGCCAGCACCAGCGGCCATACCGGCCAACCCGCAGCTTCAATGAATGCAAACAATTTTGTTTCTCCGCTGTGGCTTGAGTTAGTTCGCGTAACTGTATATGGGCACTGCATTTTCAGCAAGCGCAATTAAGGCAAAATGAATGCGGCGCGGAAGGTTATGCCAGCGTGCTGACGCGTCGATGCAAGTGCGATCGCGCGGTTGTCGCGACACGCGCGCAATGGCGCCGTGAGAAAAAAAATTTTGGCGCGCGACAGCGCAGCGGCAGGCCAACGGTGCGCATGGACAACCGTCGCCGAAACTTGTCCACAAATGCTGTGGATAAGTGTGTGGAAAGTTTGTACAAAGATTGCCTAAGTGAATTGCCCGTATAGACTTTTGCTATGCTGCTCATTTTTTAAACTGATTGAATTTACTTTAATAATCAAATAATTGAAAAAGAACCCCGCTTGGCGTATGGGTTTGCGGGCGCTGGATTGTGACGCGGCGATGACGATTGTGGACGGTCCGCTGCCGCGTTACGCGCCAACTACGTGAGGAGCCGCCTTGAATCGGTTGATGATTTTTTCGAGCGGCGGCTTTTTTGCGCGCGATTGTGCGGACGCGCAGCTAAAATCAGCGCATGGATTTGTTTGTTGATTCCCAAAAATCGTCGCGCGTGATCGGTGTCGCGGCGCTCAACCGGCTCGCCAAGGAACTCATCGAGCAGAACCTGCCGCTGATGTGGGTGGCCGGCGAGATCTCGAATTTCATGCGCGCGGCCTCCGGCCATTGCTACTTCTCGCTGAAGGACGGGCAGGCACAGGTGCGCTGCGTGATGTTCCGGCACAAGGCGCAGATGCACGACTGGCAGCCGGAGAACGGCATGCAGGTCGAAGTCCGCGCGCTGCCGTCATTCTACGAAGCGCGCGGCGAATTCCAGTTGAACGTCGAAGCAATGCGCCGCGCCGGGCTCGGCGCGCTCTATGCGGCGTTCGAGAAGCTCAAAGGCATGCTGCAGGCGGAAGGCCTCTTCGCTGAGGAGAGCAAGAAGAAAATCCCGCGCTTCGCCCGCTCGATAGGCATCGTGACCTCGCCGCAGGCCGCCGCGCTGCGCGATGTGCTCACTACATTGAGCCGGCGCATGCCGTCGATTCCGGTCATCCTCTATCCGACGACGGTGCAAGGCGAGGGGGCGGGCGCCAAAATCGCCGCCGCGATCGCGCTGGCCGATGCGCGGGCCGAATGCGACGTGCTCATAGTCTGCCGCGGCGGCGGCAGCATCGAAGACCTGTGGGCGTTCAACGAAGAAGTCCTGGCGCGCGCGATCGACGCCTGCGTGCTTCCCGTCATCTGCGGAGTGGGTCACGAGACGGACTTCACAATTGCGGATTTCGTTGCAGACGTGCGCGCGCCGACGCCTACCGCAGCGGCGCAGCTCGCCTGCCCGAACTGCGTGGATCTGCGCGAAGGTGCGGCACACTTGCAGCACCGCCTGAAACGCGTGATGGAACGCGCGCTAGAGCGCCGCATGCAGCATGTCGACAGCCTGGCGCGGCGCCTCGTGCATCCCGGCGAGCGGATCGCCAACCAATTGCGCGACGTTGCGCAACTGGGAGGCCGGCTGCGCGGCGGGTGGGCGCATGCGAGCGCCGACC
>JBDSSV010000602.1:0-2685 GCA_039928535.1 Burkholderiales bacterium | reverse complement strand
TGAAAGATCCAAAAGCCGGCATGATTGCATACGACTCCGTGAATAAAAAGCAGGGCAGCCGGAGCGAATCGCGCCCGCGGCCATTAAGCCGAGCCGCCGGATGCACGTGTCCGGCGATTACGTATCGGCCCGTGAATTCGCGCGGCACATGGCACAGTGCGAGGCCGCGCACAACGTAAGGCTCGTCCACGCAGTGGACGTTCCATTCACAACCCGGATCGCCCGCATGACGGTCATGGTTGCCGCGAACCAGCACGATGTCGAGCTGGGCACAGCGCGTGCGCCATTCAATAAACGCCGCACCGGCGGCGTCGCGCGCGGCGCGGTTGTGCATGAGATCGCCGAGAAACACGATACGCGCGGGGCGATAGCGTTCTATCAGGACCGCGAGCCGCGCGAGATCATCGCCCGTCGGTCCTCGCGGGACTGCGAGCCCTGCGCGCCTGAAAGCCGCGTCCTTGCCGATGTGCGCGTCCGCGACGAGCAGCGTGCGCTCGCGCGGCCAAAATGCGGCGCATTCGGGCAAGAGCCACAGGCGTTCGCCGCCGGCCTCTGCGTCAAGGACACCCTCAGGCGGCAGCACGGAGTTTTCCCTGCGGCTTCTGCATGAGCAGTTGCATGCGCATGACGCGGTCGGCGAGCTTTTCGGTCGAGAGCCGGTTGCGCATCTGGTCGGCGACGAGCGGCAGGGCGAGCGGCGTCATGCGCACCGGCCGCACAAAGACGACGCGGCGTCTGGCGAGCGCCTCAACCGTCGCGTCGAAACGCGGCAATTCGAGTTCGCGCTCGAGCACCTCCCGCCGCGCCTGCGCCAGCAGCGGATTGCCGGGATCGTGACGCTCATACACGTCGAACACGAGGCCGCTCGAAGCCTGCAGGTGCTTCGCGCTGCGCGACTCGCCCGGGTAGCCCTGAAAAACGAGCCCGGCGACGCGTGCGATCTCGCGAAAGTGCCGGCGCGCAAGCTCCGCCGCATTGACGCTTTCAATGACGTCGCGCACGGCGTCGCGAGGATCCAGAATGCGGGACAGCAGTTCGGCGTTCATTTCGAACGGCTGCGCGCTCAGGAGCTCGAAGCCGTAGTCGGTGAACGCCATGCTGAAGGTGATCGGCGCAAGCCGCGCGAGGCGCCACGCCACCATGGCCGCCAGCGCGCCGTTCACACGACGGCCCGCAAACGGAAAAACGCACAGGTGATGTCCCTCACGCGTCGTGTGGACTTCTGCGAGCAGCTCGTCGCACCGCGGCACGTGCGAATGCCTGTATTGGAGCGCGATCAGCGGCATGAGGGTGCGGAGCTCCGGCGATTGCGCTTCTCCGTCGCTCGCACGCTCGAGCTGCGCCTGAATATAGCGCGCCAGCTCATCGGAGAGCGAAAGCCGTCCGCCCATCCAGCGCGGCACCACTCCTTTTTGCGCAGCAGCGAGACGCACGTATACCGTCATCTCGCGCATGCGCACGAATTGCACGGTTCTGCCGGCGATGGCAAAGCGCTCACCGGCTTTCAACCGTGCCGCAAAGCTCTCTTCCACCATGCCGAGTGCGCCGCCACGCACGAACCTCACGTTGACCGATGCATCTGAAACGATGGTGCCGATCTGCGCGCGATGGCGCCGCGCGAGTTTGAGATCGGTCACGCGATATACGCCGTCCCCGCCGAGGGTGATGCGGTGATATTCGGGATAGGCGGAAAGCACGCCGCCGCCGGACGTGAAAGCTAATACCCAGTGCCAATCTTCCAGTGTGAGCGATCTGAAAGCCGCTGTTGAGCGCACCTCCGCGAACAATTCGTCGGCGCGGAAGCCTTCGCCCGCCGCGATCGTGACGACGTGCTGAACGAGAACGTCCAGTGGTGCTGTGCAGGGCCGGCGCGCCTCGATGGCGCCATCGGCGAGCGCCTCACGCACGGCGGCTGCTTCGAGTAGTTCGAGCGCATGCGCGGGCACACAGGTGATGCGGCTCGCCTGACCGGGCCGATGGCCGGAGCGGCCTGCGCGCTGCAGCAGACGCGCGACCCCTTTGGGACTGCCGATCTGTATCACGCGATCGACGGGAGAAAAATCGACGCCGAGATCGAGCGACGACGTGCACACCACCGCCTTGAGCGAGCCGTCGCGCAAACCCTGCTCGACCCAGCGTCGCTGCGAGACATCGAGCGAAGCATGATGGAGTCCAATCGAGCCTGCCCAGTCCGGCCGCGCGTCCAGCAGCGCTCGATACCATTGCTCGGCCTGCGAGCGCACATTGGTGAAGACCAGGGTCGTGCCGCTTTTTTCGATCTCCGCGGCAACGCCCGCGACTGCGCGCGTGCCCAGATGGCCCGCCCACGGATACTTGCGGATGTCCTCGGGCAGCAGGGAATCTACCGTGAGCGTCTTGTCTCTTGCACCGGCCACGATGCAGCCCTGGTCGCCGCCGAGAAGAACATCCTGCGCCTGCGCGATATTGCCCAGAGTCGCGGAAAGTCCCCAGATGCGTAAACCGGGCGCGAGGCGCTTCAGCCGCGCGAGCGCGAGTTCAACCTGCACCCCGCGCTTGGTGCCGAGAAGCTCGTGCCACTCGTCGACAATTATCGCTTTGAGCTGCCCGAACGTATGCGCTTGATCGGCGCGCGACAGCAGCAAACTCAAGCTTTCGGGCGTTGTAACCATTGCATGCAAAGGTTTGCGGTCCTGGCGGACGCGG
>JBDSSV010000601.1:0-3938 GCA_039928535.1 Burkholderiales bacterium | reverse complement strand
AAATAAAACGGGAAAACGAAGTCCTGGTGCGGGCGTGTTGCTCACACGGCGCCCGACTCCAACACAACTTCGCTTTCCCGGAATCTGGAGCGGGAAAGGAGGCTCGAACTCCCGACCTCAACCTTGGCAAGGTTGCGCTCTACCAACTGAGCTATTCCCGCGATAACTGGACGAGCATTATATTTAGAGTCGCCGCCACGGTCAAGGAATCCCTTGTTTCATAGGCGTTTATTGATCTGCGGCAAGGCCATTTTTAGGTAATAGGCCATCGAAACGAGCGTCAGCAGGACCGCCACCCAGATTAAGCCGATGCCGAGCCAGTGCGGATCGAAAATACCGATCGGATCTTCATACAGGAGCAGCGGAATCGCAATCATCTGCGCAACTGTCTTTATCTTGCCGATAAACGACACGGCGACGCTTTTGGACTCACCCATCTGCGCCATCCACTCGCGCAGCGCCGAAATCGCGATTTCGCGGCCGATGATTATCAACGTGACGATCGCACCATACTCGCCCAGTCGATTGAGTTGCAGCAGGACAATCAGCGCCGCCGCCACCATCAGCTTGTCGGCGACCGGATCGAGAAACGCGCCGAATGCGGACATCTGATTGAGCTTGCGCGCGAGCCAGCCGTCGAACCAGTCGGTAATCGCGGCAAGCGTGAAAATTACCGTGGCGACGAGATTCTGGTTCGGCAGCGACACCCAGCTTTTTTCGAAATAGAAAATGCCGACGAACAATGGGATCAGCATGATGCGCAGCCACGTCAGCAGATTGGGTATGGTGAAAGGCATGGGGCGCCGTCAGTGCAATTGCTCGTAAATCCGCGCCGCCAGTGCGCGGCTGATGCCTTCCACCTGGGCGATGTCGTCGACGCTCGCCGACAGAAGGCCCTTCAATCCGCCGAATCGCGCGAGCAGGCTCTGCCGCCGTTTGGCGCCGATGCCGGCGATGCTTTCCAATGTCGAAGTCGTGCGCGCCTTGCCGCGCCGCGCCCGGTGCCCCTGGATGGCGAACCGGTGCGCCTCGTCGCGTATCTGCTGTATCAAATGCAATCCCGGATGTTCACCGGACAATTGTAGCGGGTTTGCGCGGCCCGGAATGATCAGTTGCTCCAGTCCCGGCTTGCGCCCCTCACCTTTAGCGACACCTATCAGCTGCACGTCGGAGAGACCCAGTTCCGCAAAAACTTCACATGCAACTCCGAGCTGCCCCTTGCCGCCGTCAATCAGCACCAGATCGGGAACCTTGCCTTCGCCCGCGACCACACGTCGATAGCGGCGACTCAGCACATCGCGCATCGCGGCGTAGTCGTCGCCGGGCTCGATGCCGCTGATGTTGAAGCGCCGGTATTCCGCTTTCTGCATGGCGGCGTGGTCGTATACCACGCAGGATGCAACAGTCGCCTCGCCCATCGTATGACTTACGTCGAAACATTCAATACGCTGGATCGTTTCACCCGCACCGAGCGCCTGCTGCAGCGCCAGTAATCGCGCTTCCTGGCTGGCATGCAGGCTGAGCTGCTGCCGCGCGCCCAGTTGTGCGTTTTTTAATGCCATCTCGAGCCACACGCGGCGTTCGCCTGCGGGGTTCGCGACGAGTTGCACTTTGTGGCCTGCCTGCTCGCCTAAAAACTGCGCGAGACTATCACCCGCCAGTTCGGTGCCGACGACGACCACCGGCGGCGCCCCGCCATTCGCATAATGTTGACTGATGAAGGCCTCGACGATGCGCGACACTTCATGCCCGGCCGCGTTGCGCGGAAAAAAATTCTTGTCGCCGAGATGATGGCCGCCGCGGATCATGACGAGGTTGACGCAGATGATTTCGCCTTCAATCGCGCACGCGATGATGTCCGCATCGCGCGCCACGCCGCTGGAGACAAATTGCGTTTCGCGCACCCGGCGCAATGCGCCGGTCTGATCGCGAAATATCGCCGCCTGCTCATAATTCCGGTTTTCGGCGGCCGCCTCCATGCGCCCTATCAGGCGCTCCATCACTTCGTCGTCCTTGCCGCGCAGGAACAATTCGGCGCTCGACACGTCATCAGCGTAATCGACTGCGCTGATAAGTCCGACGCACGGCGCAGTGCAGCGCCTGATCTGATGCAGCAGGCAGGGCCGCGAGCGGTTCTCGTAGACGCTATCGGCGCATGTGCGCAACCTGAACACCTTCTGCAGCAACTGTATGCTTTCGCGCACCGCGCCCGCATTCGGAAACGGCCCGAAATAACGGCCGCGCGCGTCGAGGGTGCCGCGGTGGAAGGCTAAGCGCGGAAATTCGTGGCGCGTCAACGCTAGATACGGGTACGATTTGTCGTCCCTGAAAAGAATGTTGTAGCGCGGCGTCAGCGCCTTGATGAGATTGTTTTCGAGCAACAGCGCTTCGGCTTCCGAGCGCGTCACCGTGGTCTCGACCGCGTACACCTGGTTCAGCATGAGCCGAATGCGCGGCGAAATACCCGTCTGTTTCTGGAAATACGAAGAGACTCTTTTACGCAGGTCACCGGCCTTGCCGACGTAGAGCGCATCCCCCGCCGCGTTGAGCATGCGGTAAACGCCGGGCAGGTGCGGCAAACTCGAAAGTAATTCAGCGGGGTCGAACACGCACAGCCTGATTGCAGTGGGTTGGGAAGCCGAAAAAGCCGTTGCGACAAGGGGACTGCGGCGCGGCGTATGTGCGCATTATAACAAAGGCGTGATTCGCCAAAAAATCCAGGGACTTACTTAAAGACGACCCGCTTCTTTGATGCAATTTTTAGGGCCGCCCGGCACCAGCAATGCTTCCGGTCGCGAAACAAGGTTTAACAAACGCTGTGCCGGCGAGGTGTATCGAAAAAATGCCGAAATCCATGTAGGAAAAAGCCTAATTCTTAGTAGGACTAGACCTTACACCATGGGGAAACGTTCCACTATGTGTGCTTCCGCGCATTGTCACCCATTTGCGTAACATATATCGTAGTTCCATTGAGAGCAGAACAACGTTCTCGCGACAAAAAACGGCGTAGGGATCAATCAGTTCCACCCGACTTCGCGAACATTTCTGGAAGGTCGACCGGGCGTGAGGCAGGTGCGTTTTCTAGCTGAAAGGGAGATTGTGATTTGAGTCGATCGACTGCAGCGGGAGGAAGTGCCGCGCTGAGGCGCCCACTCGCGCACGTAACGCTCGCAGGATCAAGCAATGAACTTAACCCACATGGTGAACCGTGAACGATACTTCAGTTCCTCTCGCAGTTAAGAACGTTACTTCAACCGGGCGCGGCAACGGTAAAGCTGCGAAATTCAAGCCCGCGCGTTCTCCCGCGGAGGAGCCGGCAGATACCCGATCGCGCATGATCCTCGCGGCGATCGAGGCGTTTCGCGATGGCGATTTCGCGGTGCGCCTGCCGACGAACTGGCGGGATGACACGGACGCGAGGATTGCGACGGCGTTTAATCAGACGATCGCGCAGAAACAGACTATCGCAACCGAAGTCACGCGCCTGAGCGCGGCCGTCGGCAAGGAAGGCCGCCTGCGCCAGCGCATGTTGCTGCCGGGCGTGATCGGCGACTGGGCGGCTGAAGCGCAGTCGATCAATACCCTGATCGATGACCTGGTGCGGCCGACGACGGAAATTGCGCGCACCATCGGCGCGGTCGCCAAGGGCGATCTGGCCGAGTCGATGGACCTCGAAGTTGACGGACGGCCGCTCAAGGGCGAGTTCCTGCGCTCGGCGAAACTCGTCAACACGATGATCCGGCAGCTCTCGGTTTTCACTTCCGAGGTCACGCGCGTCGCGCGCGAAGTCGGCACCGAGGGCAAGTTGGGCGGCCAGGCGCAGGTCAAGGGCGTGTCGGGCGTATGGAAGGACCTGACTGACTCGGTCAACCAGATGGCCGGCAACCTGACGGCCCAGGTGCGCAACATCGCCGATGTGACCATTGCGGTGGCCAATG
>JBDSSV010000600.1:0-2914 GCA_039928535.1 Burkholderiales bacterium | reverse complement strand
ATGCCGTTCCGTTAGAATTGCGCAGTGAAGATTGTCATCGCCCGCCTCAACCACGAAACCAACACGTTTTCTCCCGTGCCAACTCCGCTCGCCGCATTCGGCGGCGGCGATCCGCGCGGGCCCGCATTCGACGCCGATGCTTACGCAGCGGGCAAAGGATCGGCCACGGCGATGGGCGCTTTCATCGATAGGGCGGAGCGCCGGCATTGCACGCTGGTGACGCCGCTGTTCGCGATGGCGAATCCGAGCGGGCCGGTGGATGCGCAGGCCTATCGCGTGATGTGCGATGTCATCGTAGCGGCGATCGCACAGGGCTGCGACGCCATCATGCTCGATCTGCATGGCGCGATGGTGGTGGAAGGCGGCATTGACGGCGAAGGCGGGTTACTGGAGCGCGTGCGCGAGGTTGCGCCGCATACGCCGCTCGCCCTGGCGCTCGATCTGCACGGCAACGTGTCGGAGCGCATGGTGCGCCTGGCCGACATCGTCGTTGGTTTCAAGACCTATCCGCATGTGGACATGTACGACACCGGTGCGCATGCAGCACGCCTGCTGTTCGACATGCTCGACGGCAAGACCAAGCCGGTCGTCGCACTCGCGCGTCCGGGCGTGCTCGCGCAGACCTTGTGCCAGAACACGGAGCTGCCCGGTGCGATGCGCGACGGTGTCGAGTTTGCGCACGGGCTCGAGCGGCACGGCGCGCTGGCGGCGACGGTATTCGGCGGTTTTTATTTAGCCGACGTCGCCGACGCCGGAATGAGCGTCGTCGTCGTGATGAATGGCGATCACGCAAAAGCGCAGCGTGCGGCGGATGAGTGCAGCGCAATGCTCGCCGGGCGCAAAAGCGAATTCATATTCAGGCAGACGCCGCTGGCGGATTCCATCGCGCGCGCGAAAGCAGTCAGGCACGGGCTCACGCTGCTGCTCGACCACGGCGACAACTGCATGTCGGGCGGCACGTGCGACACGATGGACGTGCTCGCCGAATGCCTGCGGCAGGGGCTGACGCATATCGGCGCCGGGCCGATTTGCGATCCACAGGCGGTAGCGCAGCTGATTGCCGCCGGAATCGGCGCAACGGCGACGATAGATCTCGGCAACAAGGTGCCAATGCCGAAAATCCGCATGGCGGCACGCGCGCCGTTGCGGCTGACCGGCAAAGTTTGCGCGATAGTCAGCGGCGAATATACTATCAGCGGCCCGATCTATACCGGCACGCAATGCTACATGGGACGCACGGTGTTGTTCGATACCGGCGCGGCGCGCATCGTGGTGACAGAACAGACACAGGAGCCGTGGGACATGGGCGTCTTCAGCTGCACCGGGCTGGTCGCAACGCGCGAACGCTATCTCATACTCAAATCCCGCATGTATTACCGGCCGGTATTTGCGCCGCTCGCAGCGACCATTATCGAATGCGCAAGCGCGGGCGTATGTTCGTCGGATTTCAGCTTGTTCGATTATCGCAATCTGCGGCGGCCGGTTTACCCGTTTGACCCATAAGGATCACGCACCATTGCGGCGCAATATGCGCCCGCGCGGTGCACGGATATTGGCGGATTTCGCAAATTTGCCGCAGTGCTTGTAATAGGGCACGCACATGACGTAATCTGCTGCGTCAGTGCAGTGCCGGGCAAGTGTCCGGGTCATTGCAACCGGTCTTGTTCTACATCACAGGGGGTTACCATGTTAAAGCCATTTCGTTCGGCGGGCGGTGCGATTGCGGCGGCTGCGCTTACCGCTATGCTGATGTCCGGCGCTGCATTTGCGCAGCAAAAAGTCCTCAAGTTCATACCGCAGGCCGACCTGCGCATCCTCGACCCGATCGCGACGACCGCGTACATCACGCGCAATCACGGCTACATGGTTTACGACACGCTGTTTGCGATGGACGACAAGTTTCAGGTCAAACCGCAGATGGTCGACAAGTGGGATTTGTCGAAGGACAAACTCACCTATACGTTCACGCTGCGCGACGGTCTGAAGTTCCATGACGGCCAGCCGGTGAAATCGGCGGACTGCATCGCGTCGGTCGAGCGCTGGGCCAAGCGCGATGCGCTGGGTCAGAAACTCGCCGAAGCGACCGAAGCGTGGACTGCGGTCGACGACAAGACGTTCAAGCTGAAGCTGAAGAAACCGTTCCCGCTCACGCTCGAAGCGCTCGGCAAGCCGTCATCCAACGTGCCGTTCATCATGCCGGAGCGCGTTGCCAAGACCGATCCGTTCAAGAACATCGAGGACGTGACCGGTTCGGGCCCGTTCAAAATGGTCAAGGCAGAATGGGTGCCGGGCAGCAAGGTGGTCTACGTCAAGAATACCGACTACGTGCCGCGCAAAGAGCCGCCGTCGTGGGCGTCCGGCGGCAAGGTCGTCAAGGTCGACCGCGTAGAGTGGATATACATCCCGGATTCGGCCACTGCGGCAGCGGCGCTCAATGCGGGAGAAGCGGATATCTGGGAGCAATTACCGCCCGATCTGATTCCGGTACTCGCCAAGAACAAGGACATCACCGTAAAGAACATCGATCAGCTGGGCTCGATGGGCATGATCCGCTTCAACTTCCTGCATCCGCCGTTCAACAACGTAAAGATGCGGCAGGCGCTGTTGTACATGGTCAACCAGCAGGATTACGTCATCGGCATCGCCGGCGATCCGAAAAACGGCCATACGTGCTACTCGTACTTCACGTGCGGCACGCCGCTATCGTCGGAAACCGGGGCCGAACCGCTCAAAGGCAAGCGCGACGTCGAGAAGGCGAAGCAACTGGTGAAGGAGGCGGGCTACAAGGGCGAGAAAATCGTCATCATCGACGCGACCGATCAGCCGATCGTACACGCGCAGTCGCTGTTGACGCTCGAAATGCTGAAGAAGATCGGCTTGAACGCCGAAATCCAGGCGGGCGACTGGGGTACGC
>JBDSSV010000599.1:0-2879 GCA_039928535.1 Burkholderiales bacterium | reverse complement strand
CGCTGCCGGAGCGACGGCCATGCATGAGGTGATTCCCGCGCTACTCGCGCGCATCACGGCGGCCGCTGCGGCGAAGCGCGCCGGCAGCGTCGCGCTAGAACGCTAAAAACCCGGCTTTTGCCGCGCCTGGTACTGCTTGAGCGCGTCGGCGGCGATTTCGCGCTGTGCCGAGATATTGCGTTCGAGCGCCGGATTGCTCGTCGCGAGGTAGTCCGCCACCGCGCGCATGCCGTCGCGGCGCGCCGTCGCATAGCGCAGCAGCAGTTCGTAGTCCTTGCGCGCGGGGGCTTTTGCATCGAGCTCGACCGCGGCCATTCGCGCCACTGCGGCCTCCCAGGCCGGCAGGACGCTGGTTTGCAGTTGAGCCAGCGCGGCAGTGGCGTCGATTGTTTTTGCGCGTGATTGCTCGGCGATTCTCAAGAACGCCGCCTGCAGTCTTTTTTCTTCCGCGCTGAAAGCATCGATTTCCGTTTGCAGTGCGCGCGCCTGCCGGTAGACGCGCGAAGTGTCCGGCGTATAGAGCGCCGCCGTCGGCAGCGTGACCGCCGCCAGCAATGTGGCGAGCAGCAGGCGCCGTGCGAGGCCGTTGCCGCGCTGCGGCGCGGCCAGCGGCCGCGCGAGTATCAAGCCCATGACGAAGCCGCCGGCGAGTCCGCCGAGGTGCGCGGCATTGTCGATGCCGGCCTGCACGAAACCGTAGAACAGCGAATAGACGACGAAACTCGAACTGCTGATGCGCAGGTGATTGAGCGTTTGCGGCGGGATGGATCCGCGCTGTGCGGTCAGGTACGCGAGCAAAGCGCCGAACACGCCGAACACCGCGCCCGAGGCGCCGCCGCTGATGACTTCCTGGTTCCACAGCATGCTGGCGCTGCTGCCCGCGAGCCCCGCGAATACATAGATAGCGGCGAAGCACGCGTTGCCGTACAAACGCTCGGCGAGCCGGCCGCTGTCCCACAATGCCCACATGTTGAAGGCGAGATGCACAATGCCGAAATGAATAAATGTGCAGGTAAAGAGCCGCCACCATTCGCCGCCAGTGGTGAGCGGCGCAAAGTTCGCGCCGAAACGCAGATATTCATCGGCGCGCCCGCCCGTCACTTTGACGCCGAGCGCCGCCATAATGATGAACATCGCGAGGTTGGCGGCGATCAACAGCGGCGTTACATAAGCGTGCGGCGTCGCTGTCGTCAGACGATGCTCGAACTCGCGTTCAATTTCGAGATCGCCGTCAGTGGCCGTATTTTCCATGCACGGCATTATGCCCGACATGAACGTGCGGATTTCGGCTTGCACGTGCCGCGGTTCAGCCTTTCATGAGGGGATAGACAGCAAGGCCAATCAACGCCGCGGCAAGCACAATTACCGGCTCAGGCAGTTTTTTGAATTTCCAGATCAAGACGACCGTGGCCACGGCGAGCAGCATGGTCGGCACATCGGTAATCGACCGTTTGCCGAGCACGACGACGGCGCCGGTTATCGTGCCTATCGCGGCCGCGGTGACGCCATCGACAAAGGCGATCACACCCGGGTGCTTGCCGTGCTTCTTGAAGTACGGCGCGGGAATCACGGTGAAAAAATAACACGGCACAAACGTACCCAGCGCCGCGACGACCGCGCCGGGAAATCCGGCGACGAGATACCCGATAAACCCGACGGTGATGACGACCGGCCCGGGCGTGATCATCGCCACCGCAACCGCATCGACGAATTGCCGCTCGGTCAGCCAGTGATGCTCGTTGACCACGCCGCCGTAGAGAAACGGCACGATGGCGAGACCGCTGCCGAATACGAATGCGCCGGCCTCGGCGAAAAATATCCCTATCTGCCACAAGACGGACCAGTCCGTGGCCGCGGCAACCGGCGCCGCATTGGGGAGATGCGCGGCGATCGCCAGCATGCCGGGTGTACTGCCATTGCCGAACCATTTCTTCGGCGGCGCGCGCGTCAGCCAAACCAGCACTCCGGCGCACAGGAACAGTGTCACGAATTCAGATTCGGTGACGATGGTGATCATCGCACTGACGAGAAATATCGCCCACAGCAGCTTGTCTTTGCCGATGCTTTTGCTCGAAAGCTTGTAGGCGCCGATGGCAATTACGCCTATGACAGATGCGCCGACGCCGTAGAAGACCGCCTGCATCCATGGCAGCCCGCCATAGGCAACGTAGGCGGCGCCGATTGCCACCACCATGAGAAACGAGGGGATAACGAAAGCAATCCCCGCCAGCGTTGCGCCCAGGTTGCGGTAATGTACGTAACCAAGATAAATCATCAATTGCGCCGCCAGCGGGCCCGGCATGAGCTGGGCTAATGCCAGCCCTTCCTTGTAGTCGCTTTCGCTGATCCAGCCGCGGTTCTCGACCAGATCGCGGTGCATGGCGCCGACCAGCGCGACGGGCCCGCCGAAACCGACGGTGCCGAGCCTGAGCGCGTAGCACACCAGTTGCCAAAGCGTGTAGCGCGGCGCGCTTGCGTCATCCGACAATTTGTCTTCGCTCATCGCTACAATTTTCCATACGAGAAATCATCGAACGCTGTGACGCTGTCGGCTTTCGTCCACGCGCCCACTGCGCCCGCGCCTGCAATATGCGTATCTTTTGTTTCTATATAAGTTTTACCGTTCAGCATGACCTTGATCGCGGACCCCGCGAACTCCACGCGTAGTGTGTGCCACGTGTTGCGCGGCACCGGGGCGTCCACGTATTTGATCGTCTTGCGGCTGCCGCCTTCCGTGTAATAAAGCGACACATTGTTTTCGAGCGCATTGGCGCGCGCCACGTAATAGTTGTCGCCGTTCTTGAATCGCCAGATCAGGCCGCCAGCCTGGTCTTCGCGCCCGGCCAGGGATTTGAATTTGACCTCGACGTAGCCGTCGG
>JBDSSV010000598.1:0-5294 GCA_039928535.1 Burkholderiales bacterium | reverse complement strand
CAGCTTACCGACATTAAGTCGGGAGGAAGCCAAAGAGAAAATAGAGGCATTGGGTGGCAAAGTAGCGGGCAGCGTTTCCAGTAAAACTGATTACGTCATCGCCGGTGGCGAAGCCGGCAGCAAACTGGAAAAGGCGCAAACACTCGGTATTCCAATTCTGGACGAAGCAGGCATGTTAGCCTTGCTTGCCGAATGATAACGCACACTCTATTGGCGCAGCCAATAACTCAGGGATGAAAATGGACAAAGTCAGAAAAGCAGTTTTTCCGGTCGCGGGTATGGGTACACGTTTTTTGCCGGCCACTAAGGCGAGTCCGAAGGAAATGTTACCGATTGTAGATAAGCCCCTGATTCAGTATGCAGTGGAGGAGGCTGTTGCGGCGGGCATCACCGATCTGATCTTCATTACTGGACGCTCCAAGCGCGCGATTGAAGACCATTTCGACAAGGCCTATGAGCTCGAGACCGAGCTCGACCTGCGCGGCAAGAAGAACACGCTCGAGCTGCTGCGCGGCCTGATGCCGAAGAACATCAACTGCATTTTCATTCGCCAGGCCGAAGCGCTGGGGCTGGGTCATGCCGTACTGTGCGCCAAGCCCATTGTCGGCGACGAGCCGTTTGCCGTGCTGCTCGCCGACGATCTCATCGACGGCGACCCGCCGGTGATGCGGCAGATGGTCGATGCCTATGGTTTTTACAATTGCTCGCTGCTGGGCGTGCAGGACGTCGCGCGTGCCGACACCGCGAGCTACGGCATCGTTGCGACGCGCCCGCTCGCCGACCGCCTCGAGCAGATCAGCGCCATCGTCGAGAAGCCGCAGCCCGCAATCGCGCCGTCGACGCTGGCGGTCGTCGGCCGCTACATACTCGCGCCGCGGATATTCCACCATCTCGAAAATGCGCCGCCCGGTTCCGGCGGTGAAATCCAGCTTACGGACGGCATAGCGTCGCTCCTGACCGAGCAGCAGGTGCTCGCCTACCGCTATCAAGGCGTGCGCTACGACTGCGGTTCCAAGCTGGGCTATCTTCAAGCGACGGTCGAGTTCGGCCTGCGCCATGCCGAGATCGGCGCGCAGTTCCGTGACTATCTTGCCAATCGCGATAAAAAACCGGTGACGGAAGCTGCCAGCGTTACGCCGCTCGCGCGCGCGCGGTGACGCGCGTTAAGAGGCGGGCCTAATCAAATGAAACACGCGTGCCGGTTAGGCACTCGGAGCGTTAGCGGTAACCCGCCGCGTTCAGCGCATTGGTGTCGAGCGCGGTGCCTGGCATGTACTCAACTCGTATCCGCGCCGGCGCCGCGCCGGACGCGGACGTTCCCATCGGCGCCGGTTCGCGCCATTCCCGATAAAGCGCCAGCACCGCGGGCACGTATTGCTGGGTTTCGCGGAACGGCGGAATGCGCTCGCCATAGCGCAGCACCGCGCCTTCGCCTGCGTTGTAGGCGGCAAGCACGAGCTCGAGGCGCTGATTGAACAGCGTCATCAGTTCCTTCAGATAGCGCGTGCCGGCGCGCAGGTTTTCTGCCGGCGAGTGCGCTGCATTGCGCACGCCGTAGCGCAGAGCCGTGCTAGGCATCACTTGCATAAGCCCGAGCGCGCCCTTGGGCGAGCGCGCCCCCTGGTTGTAGCCGGATTCAATCGCAATCACCGCGTGCACCAGCGCCGGGTCGAGCGCCGCTTCGCGCGCCGCGCCTTCGATCAACTTGGCGAAAGGCCTCTCGGCCAGCAGCCGCGCGATTGCCGGGTCCGTCGTTTCGGGCGCGGCGGCCTGCCCGCTGAGGCGCAGGGCCGCGACTTTCTCGAACTTTCCGGCGTCGAACCGGTATGGAGCGGACGTCAGCGACGAGGAGTCCGCGCGGGCAGTCACGCTCAAGCATGTAAAAACTGCAACGACGAGTGCGCCGAGCGCAGCGACAGAGCGTGTATGGGACATGCAGGCTTTCATAAACTTAAGGAATTAAAAGTCGCGACGATGCACGTGTAGACAATGCAGCATTTTACCTGCATATTCGACCGCAGACGCGGTCTGAAGTTGCCGCAAGTCGACTACCAAACTATTGTGCGATTACGCACAGACGGCCGGCTATCCGCTATGGTTCAACGTGCGGCGGGCGGACTGCGGTACGCCACGAGAGCAACAGCGGTTTAAACTGTTTCATGCGCGATCATCAACTCAGCCGCAACGACGCGGCGCCAGAGCGTCTCGCCGCCGCTGCCATCCGCGCAATTTGCGGCTGCATTTGCTGCGCCGCTTTGCTGATGGCGCCGGCGGCCCGCGCGCTCGACCACTCCCAGGTGGCGGTGATCATCAACACGCGCGATGCGCTCTCCGTCGAGATCGGCGAATACTACGCCGCGCAGCGGCACCTGCTTTTTCAGAACATCATCAGGATAGGTTTTCCGGCGGGCAAGACGGCGTTCACTGCGAAGGAATTCGCCGCTCTCAAGTCGTGGATCGACGAAAAGACGGTGGCGGGCGTCGAAGCCTATGTGCTGACATGGGCGGCCCCGTATCGCGTCGAGTGCATGTCGATCACAGCGGCATTAGCGTTCGGCTTCGACCCGGCGTATTGCGCCGAAGGGTGTAAGCCGACGCGGCCGAGTCCGTACTTCAATTCGCCCAGCCGTTTGCCATTCACGCAGTTGGGCATGCGGCCGGTAATGTCGCTTGCGGCGACCAGCTTCAAGCAGGCGAAGGCGCTCATCGACCGCGGGGTCGAGTCGGACAGCACGCGGCCGGCTGGCACCGCCTACCTGCTGTCGACATCGGACAGCGCGCGGAATGTGCGCAGCGCGTCGTATCCGCTGGTCGAGAAAATGCTCGTCAAACGATTGCGCATGAAACGTCTGCAGCAGGACGAGCTCAAGGATGCCGCTGACGTTCTGTTCTATTTCACCGGCAGGGTAACGGTCGCGGACCTGGACACACTGCGTTTCGTGCCCGGCGCGATTGCCGATCACGTGACGTCTGCTGGCGGGCAGCTCACCGACAGCAGCCAGATGAGCGCGCTGCGCTGGCTGGAGGCCGGCGCGACCGGTAGTTATGGCACGGTCGTTGAGCCGTGCAACATGGTAGAGAAGTTTCCGCATCTGCCCGTCGTCATTGGTCGTTACCTGCAGGGCGAGACACTGATCGAAGCGTACTGGAAGAGCGTGCTGATGCCGGGTCAGGGCATCTTCATCGGTGAACCGCTGGCGCGGCCGTTTCAGCCGCTGCCTCCGCGCTGAGCGCGGAATGTGTCGGCGCAACGATACGCTATGAAATGGCGGGCAGCCTGGCCCGCGGCGTAACAATGAAAGACGCCTTTCTGCAGATCGCCGCCCACTACGGCGACCACACCAATATGAATGTCGAGCGGCGGCCCTGCGCTCGCCGATCTTTCGATCAGCGCGCGCAAGACGCTGATGACGATGTCGACGGAGCTTTCAGCGGACTTCTCGACTTTCGACGCTGACGACGTCATGCGAAAGAGCTGCTGCCAAGATTCCTCGATCTGCTGGAGGCGGGCGGCATATACCCGTTGCTCGAGCGGCAGGGTATGATCGAGCCTCGGAGTGCCTAACTTAAGCAAACACGCGATGCGCTGTCACGATTTTGGCTCAGGGCTAGAAGAAAGTCCCGCGGCTTAGTCATTCTAAGCAAGGGACCTTTCGACAACGCCATGGGCCAAAACTCGTGCCAGCCCGAAGGGTTGCAGCCAGAATCGGCGATGGCCGCGTTGCTCGTCTTGGCAATAGAATGACTATTGCCTGCGCCGGGCGCCTTGCCCTCACCAATTCTGGCTGCAACGCACACGCGTTTGCTTAAGTTAGGCACTCTTAACCTGATTTTTCATTCCGACCCGATAAACGACAGAGGTAAACCCATGAGCAGCTATCCGAAAATCATCCATACCGAAGAAGGCATGCGCGACGGTTTACAGATCGAAAGCCCCGACATTCCGCTCGAAGCCAAAGTGCGGCTGCTCAACGCACTGTCGGAGACGGGGCTGCAGGAAATCGCGGTCGGCTCTTTCGTGAGCCCGAAGTGGACGCCGCAAATGGCCTGCATGGACGACCTCGTGCGCGCGTTCACGCCGAAGCCGGGTGTGCGCTATACCTACACCGCATTGAACGAAAAAGGCATGGACCGCGCGCAGGAATTCACGCCGCCGTTGTCGCCGAAAGCTCACGAGTACTCGACGCGCGCCGACATGTGCGACGTGTTCGCGCAGCGCAACACCAACCGCACGCAGGCGCAGCAGATCGCGGCCTGGCCGAAGATGATAGAGAAGGCCGTGTCCAAGGGCGCCAAAGACGGCGGCATGAACGTCAGCAATTGCTTCGGTTCCAACTGGACCGGTGAGGTGCCGACGGAAAAACTGATGGCCATGTTCGACCAGATGACCCAGAAATGGAACGAGGCCGGCCTGCCCGTAGTGCGCGTAGGGTTTTCGGATGCGACGGGCTGGAACATGCCGCACCAGGTCGAGCGCACGCTCGAGGAGGTCAAGAAGCGCTTTCCGTTGATCACCGACTTCAACCTGCATCTGCACAACGCGCGCGGCGCCGCGCTCGCATCGATCTACGCGGCGTTGCGCGTGCTCGACAGCGGCGACACGCTGCGCCTGCAAACGTCGATCGGCGGGATGGCGGGCTGTCCGTATTGCGGCATGGGGCAGGCCGCGATGATGATAGCGACCGAAGACCTGATGCACATGCTGCAGGAGATGGGCATCTACACCGGCGTCGATCTTTACAAGCTGATCGAAGTCGTGTGGATGGCGGAGGAAGTTGTCGGGCATCCGCTCTACGGTTTCGTCTCCAAAGCGGGGCCGCGTCCGCACTTCGACAAACTCTATGCGATGGACATGCCGCGCATCGAGACGCTGGCACAGGCCAAGCATTTCATACTCGGACCGGAGGCCTACCAGGGCGCGGCATCGCCGTGGGCCAAGCCGATCACGAGCTGGCAGCGTCCCGAATCACTATCTGGAGCGAACGCCGAAGCCGCGTCGCCGTCCCCGTTGCGCGCAGTAGCAAAGTAAGCGTGGCGGAGGCAGGCAAAGCGGCGCGGCTGCAGAAGTTGCCGCTCGAAGGCGTGCGTGTGCTCGAACTAAGCCACATCGTCGCCGGTCCCAGCGGGGGCGTGATGCTCGGCGACCTCGGCGCCGAAGTCATCAAGATCGAACATCCTAAAACCGGCGATACGGCGCGCAGCCAGTCGAATGCCGGCCAGACGTTCGTTTCGTTCAACCGCAACAAGCAATATCTCGGGCTCGATCTCTCCAAACCCGCCGGCAAGAAAATATT
>JBDSSV010000597.1:0-2637 GCA_039928535.1 Burkholderiales bacterium | reverse complement strand
GGCGCGCAAGCCGCAGTGCACCGTGTCGGGAAAAGAAACCGGACTGAAATACTGGCAGCCCGTCTCGACGACCAGGCAGACCGGCCCCGCATCCATGCTCAATACTTTCTCGCGCAGCATGTACTCGTTCACTGCCGTATCGAAAAACGAATAGTAGTTGACGTTGTTGACGTGGTTGTAGGCGTCGTTGTCCAGCCAGCGCGTGGTGATCGCGAGAAAATGCGGGAAACTCGTGCGTGCCAGGGGCGCGGTTTTGCTCATTGCGGCGAGTTGTGCGATGAAGGGAACGGGCGGAGTATTATCCCTGCAGCAACGCACACGCGCCAGAGTCGCGTGGGCGGTTACAGGAGGATCCGCCATGACCCACGCCTTTACCGTGCGCCCGGCCGCACGCGCCGACGTTCCAGCCATTCTGTCGATGATTCGCGAACTCGCCGAGTACGAGCACCTGACGCATCTGTGCACAGCCACCGCCGAAGAGCTCGAGCGCGGCCTGTTCGGCGCGGACGCGACCGCGGAGGCATTGGTCGCGGACAGCGGCGGCGAGGTCGCGGGCTACGCGATCTACTTTCATAATTTCTCGACCTTCCTCGGTCGCAAGGGACTTTATCTCGAAGACCTCTACGTGCGCCCGCAACTGCGCTACCGCGGCTGCGGGCGCGCGCTGCTGATCGCCGTCGCGCGCATCGCGGCCGAGCGCGGCTGCGCGCGCTTCGAGTGGATCGCGCTCGACTGGAACACGCCAGCGATCGACTTTTACGAAAGGCTGGGCGCGCTGCAGATGGGCGAGTGGAAACTCATGCGCGTGACCGGCGACGCGATACAAAAGCTGGCCGAACTGCGTTGATACGCTATTAATTCAGCGCGACGCCTTTCACTCGATATCGGGAAACGACTTTTTCGAAAACGCCGCCGCCCCGAGCACGAAACCCATGGCCAGCGCGGTAAATAACAGGCGCCCGCCCGATGGCGCGGACATTGGGTGGGCCTCCATTGCGGCAGGTTCACGCCCTGCGCCTCTGCTGCTGTAGTCGAAGGCGGGCGCTGAACTGCCGGCAACGGTACGCGCGCCGCCGGCCGCCGCCTGCACGTTCGCAGTAATGGGCGCGCCCGCGGCGGCTTCGGGCTTACGCCGGCCTGAATACGCGACGGTGAATTCGGCTCCCAGCAGAAAGATTTGCGTCGAATAGTAAATCCACAGCATGAGCACCACGAACGGGCCCGCGGCTCCGAAGCCCGTCGCAACCTCGCTCTTGCCTATATACAACCCGATCAGGAACTTTCCTGCCTCGAACAGCAGCGCGGTGATTGCCGCGCCCACCCAGACCTCACGCCAGTCCGTCTTTGCGTTGGGGAGCACCTTATAGATCATCGCGAACAGCGCCGTAATTACCGCAAAAGAGACCGCAAATGTTAATACTTGCAGCACCGCCTCCATGCTGGCGAACATCGCCGTGCCGAGGGTCGCGACCACCGCGCTCACTGCGAGGGATACCGTCAGCAGAAATCCGATGAACAAGACCATGCCGAATGACAGCAGCCGCGATCGGATGAGATTGACGATGCCGCTGCCGACGCGCGGCGGGGCGTTCCAGATTCGGTCCAGATCGTCCTGCAATTCCACGAAGGCCGTCGTGGCGCCGAGCAGCAACGCGCCAACGCCGACGATCAGGCCGAGCACCCCGCTGCCGAAATCGCTGGTACGCTCGAGAATATCGCTGATCGCCGCGCCGCCGGTTTCGCCCAGCAAGCCTCCCAATTGACCGACCATCGCCTCTTGCGCAGCATCGCGGCCAAAGAAAAACCCCGCTATCGCGATCGCGATAATAAGCAGGGGCGCGAGCGAAAAAGCAGTGTAGTAGGCTAGAGCCGCGCCCATGCTCGCCGCGCGATCGTCGAGCCAGCCGTTAACTCCGAGCTTGAATGCCGTCCAAAATCTGCCTATCAAAATCACTCCCCCACCCGAGATGAACGAATGAAAAAACACTACAGTTTGTTAGACCCGCAAGGTATGAGGTATTGACTCATTAACTTGTAGGAGAATGCCGCGCAAGGGTCGCGGGAGTAAGCGCACTCATGCGTAAAGTATTTGACTCGGCGTGTGTATGTTAACGAACGGCTCGTTCGAGCAGCATCGCATCACCGTAGCTGAAAAACCGGTATTGCTTGCTTACCGCATGCGCGTATGCGCGGCGGATATTGTCCGTGCCCGCGAATGCCGACACCAGCATCATCAGCGTCGAGCGCGGCAGATGAAAATTCGTGAGCAGCCGGTCGACGACGCGAAACTTATAGCCCGGCACGACGAACAGGCGCGTATCGTCGCTGCCCGCGCGCAACGGACCTGCTGCCGCCGCCGACTCGAGCGCGCGCAAACTCGTCGTGCCGACTGCGATCACCCTGCCGCCGGCCGCTCGTGCATGTGCAATCGCGTCGACAGTGGCCTGCGGCAGCGCGTACCACTCGGAATGCATCTTGTGCGCGGCCGGATCTTCAACGCGCAGCGGCTGGAACGTGCCCGCGCCCACGTGCAGCGTGACCCATGCGAGGCTGACACCGCGCGCCTTGAGATTCGCCAGCATCGCCTTGTCGAAATGCAATCCTGCCGTCTGCGCCGCCACCGCGCCCGGCGTTTGT
>JBDSSV010000596.1:0-7609 GCA_039928535.1 Burkholderiales bacterium | reverse complement strand
CCGCGCATCGACCGCGGCAACTTCGAGCGCGCGCAATTCTTCGACGTGCTGCAATGTGAATTCGTATTCTTCGCCAGTATGGAAATTCTTCTGGCGCCCGACGTGGCCGGCCAGCAGCTGGTACGGTCGCACCGCGGGGTTGACGAGCACGGCGCGCAAGCCAAACTGCTCTGCGAGCCAGGTCGCGTAAAAACCGCCAAGCGAGCTGCCGACCAGCGCGGCGCACGGATGCTCGCGCACGAGGCGTGCGAGCAAGTGCGCGGCGGCAGCGGGCGAATGCGGCAGCGCAGGCGCCAGAAATTCAGGCTTGCCGCGCGCTGCCAGCCCGTCGCGCAGAACTTTCGCCTTGAACGATGCCGGCGAACTATTGAAGCCATGTATATAGACGATCACGCCGCAATCCCGCGCGCGAGCGCGAGCAGCAGCGTATCGTTGCCACGCGCGGCGACCAGCGACAAACCCAGCGGGCAGCCGTCGAATTTCGCCAGCGGCATGCTGAGTTGCGGCAACCGCGCGAGGCCGGCGATGCACAGGAGACTCATCGCGCGCGTACGGAAATCGTCGAGCGACTCTGCCGGCGTATTGCGCAGCGGCGCGATGGTATGCACGGTTGGCAACACCAGCACCGCATTGTCACGCAGCATGTCCGCCATATGACGCGCGATCTTTTCGCGTTCGGCTTTGACCGGAGCCACCACGTCCGGCGTCAGCGTAGCCGCCCAGGCGAAGCGCTCGCGCACGCCGGGCCCCAATTGCGGTTTGACGCGCGTGATCCATTCGCCATGCTGCGCCCACGCTTCGGCGCCCTGCAGCGCGCGGAAGACCTGAAACCATTGCGGCAGCCCGGCGGCGGACACCGTGACGTGCCGCGGTTGGCCGAGCACAGCGGTCACGCGCGCGAGCGCGGGCGCGAATGTGCTGGCGACCTCTGCATCGACCAGCGCAAACGCATCTTCGGCATATAACAATGCGCCGGGTTTGGCGGACGGCGCGTCGTCCCGCAGCAGGACACGGCTCACGCGCTCCAGCATTTCGGCGTCGCGCGCAAAGCAGCCCGCGGTATCGAAACTCGCCGCCAGCGCGCATGCGCCTGCCAGGGAAATTCGCGCGTGCGTGGGCCGCAGCCCGTAGATGCCGCAATAACTCGCCGGTGCGCGCACCGAACCGCCGGTGTCGGACCCCAATGCAAAATCGACCAGCCCGCCCGCCACTGCCGCCGCCGACCCGCTCGAGGAGCCGCCCGGTATCCGTCCCGGCGCGTTAATGTTGACGGGCGTACCGTAATACGGGTTCTCGCCATTCAGGCTGTAAGCCAGTTCGTCGGTGTGCGTCTTGCCCGCGATCGCCGCGCCGGCATCGAGCAAGCTTTGCACGGCAGGCGCCGTGGCCGTGGCCGCCGGATGACTGGCCAGCCAGTCGGGGCTGCCGAAACCGGTGTTATACCCGGCAATATCGTAGAGGTCCTTGATGCCGCAGGTGAGTCCCGCGAGGACACCGGCCGCCGCACCGCCAACTTCAACGTGAGTGTGGCGGCAGAATGCGCCAAGCGTGTCGCGCTCGAGTATGTTTTGCATGCGATCATTTTACCGCCCGCGCGGGCGCGTCGACCGCCTGTGCTAACATTTCCTTTCCTCCCGCTTTTACGCGCGCACGGACTCATCGCATGCAATCCGAAACCGAACGCCTGCTGGCCTATATCGAGCGCAACATCGAGCGTACGCTCGACGATTGCACGACGTGCGGCAAGTGCTTCGAGGCCTGCCCGATGACCGCGTATTCGGAAAAGCTGACCGGCAAGTCCGGTGGTGACGTCGCCGCCGGCGTGCTCGACATCCTGCGTGGCACCGGCGGCACCCCGGAGGCGCTGGAATGGACGCGGCTCTGCACGCAATCCGCGGTCTGCATTCCCGCCTGTCCCGAGCACGTGAACCCGATGCTGATGATGCGTCTGTCGCGCATTACGGCGCTCGGTTCGACCGGCGGCGCGGCGATGATGGCGGACGGCAAACGCGATCCAAATTTCTTCCGCCGCATTAACGCGTTCGCTGCATTGCAGTTCACCGACACGGAAATCGCGGAGCAGCAGCGATAATGGTAGAAAAGCGCGAGCGCGTCGTTTTTTGGTACGGCTGCAACGCCATCCGCCACGGCGACATCATTCATAGCGCGATGGCAGTGCTGCGCGCCGTCGGCATCGAGTCGGACGCCACCGGTGGCCCTGGCTACTGCTGCGGCACATCGAAAGACGGCAATCTCGCCGCCGCGGCCGGCATGGCTGCGCGCACCGTCGAAAAATTCAACGCAACGGGCCGCGACAAAGTCGTCACCTGGTGTCCGTCGTGCCACCGCCACATGGGCACTTTCATGGGCGGGGTCAACCCCGCGAAATTCGAGGTGTCGCACATCACTGAAATGCTGCACGCGCGCCGGCACCTGCTGGCCCCGCTGCTCACGCACCCGCTCGAACGCCGGGTGGTCCTCCATGCGCATACTGGATTCCATGAAGTCGACGCCTACCCGCTCGTCGCCGATCTGCTGCGGCTGATACCCGGACTCGATCTCGTGGTCACGGATTTCGCGGCGCCGGGACACATGTGTTCGGCGCTCGCAGCAGTACCGCAGGCGCTGAAAGACGTCGTGCGCGAGTCGGTTGATCTGTGCGCGGCGCACGACAGCGACACGTTGGTGACAGTTTTCCACTCGTGCCAGCGCCTGTTGTGCGGCCTCGCCACGACCGACGGCATCAACGTCGTCAACTACGTTAACCTGCTGAGCGACGCGATAGGCATCCAGCCGCCGCCGGACGAATATGCGGAATGGAAAAATGCCGGTTCCGAGGCCGCCATCATGGCGAGCGTTGGTCCCGATCGCATCGCTAAAATCGGCGCCGATTTTTTTGCGAAGCAAGTCCTGCCGGAACTGCGCAAGCTGCCCGAAAAGTAGTTTGTCCGGCTCCGTCATCTGACGTTTTCATGACCGTCAATTCAACGTGGGCCGCGCGCGGCATGGTCGTGGCGCCGCACGCGCTGGCCGCGCAATCCGGACTCGCCGTATTGCGCGAAGGCGGCAATGCCCTTGAAGCAATGGTCGCAGCGGCAGCGACGATTTCCGTCGTCTATCCGCACATGAACGGCATCGGCGGCGACAGCTTCTGGCTCATTCACGAGCCGGGCAAAGACGTAACGACGATAGACGCGTGCGGCCGCGCCGCAGCGCACGCGACGTTCGATTTCTATCGCGCGCATAAAGCCGGCGTCATCCCGGCACGCGGGCCGCTCGCCGCGAATACCGTCGCCGGAACGGTCTCCGGCTGGGCGCTCGCGCTCGACTACAGCCAGCAGCACTGGAACGGGCGCGTGCCGCTCGCGCGCCTGCTCGACGACTCGATGCATTACGCGGAACACGGCATCGTCGTCACCCACAGCCAGCACGCCAACACCGTCGCGAAACTCGCCGAGCTCGCGGACGTGCCGGGGTTCGGCGCGCGTTTTCTGGCAGACGGCAAGCCGCCTGCCGCGGGCGCGCTGATGAAACAGCCCTTCCTCGGCGCGACCATGCGTCAGCTTGCCAGGTGCGGGCTCGCCGATTTTTATACCGGCGAACTTGCGCGCTCGATCGCCGGCGATCTGGCCGCGCTCGGCAGCCCGCTGGCGCTCGCCGACCTGCAAAGCCACGGCGCGGAGCTAAGTGCGCCGGTCAAGCTCGCGCACAGTCTCGGCACGCTCTACAACATGGCGCCGCCGACCCAGGGCACGGCCTCGCTGATGATACTGGGGATACTCGACCGGCTGGAGCTCGGCAAAGTCGCGCCGGACAGCGCCGACTATGTGCATCTGGTCGTCGAGGCGACCAAGCAGGCGTTCCTGGTGCGCAACCAGTACATCACCGATCCCGCTTTCATGACGGTCGAGCCGGCACAACTGCTCGAACCGCAGGCGCTTGCCAAGCTGGCGGCCGCGGTCAGGCGCGACATCGCGTTGCCATGGCCCGCGCAGCCGGCGCGCGGCGATACGGTATGGATGGGCGCCATTGACGGCGCGGGGCGCGCGGTCAGTTTCATCCAGAGCATCTATCACGAGTTCGGCAGCGGCGTGGTATTGCCCGGCAGCGGCATCAACTGGCAGAACCGCGGCTGCAGTTTCTCGCTCGACGCGGACGCGTTTAACGCATTGCAGCCGCGGCGCAAACCGTTTCATACCTTGAACCCCGCCCTCGCCCAACTACACGACGGGCGCACCGTCGTCTATGGCACCATGGGCGGCGACGGCCAGCCGCAGACCCAGGCCGCCGTCTTCACGCGCTACGCGGTGTTCGGCCAGAGCATGCAGCAGGCGATTGCGGCGCCGCGTTGGCTGTTGGGACGCACCTGGGGCCAGGCTTCCGACACGCTGAAACTGGAGGCGCGCTTCGCGCCAACGCTAGTCGATACTTTGAAGAAACGCGGCCACCGCATCGAGATGCTGCAGTCGCTCGATGAAACCGTCGGTCATGCGGGCGGCATCGCGCGCCATGTGAACGGCGCCCTCGAAGCGGGATTTGATCCGCGCAGCGACGGCGCTGCGGCGGGTTTTTAGAACACGTATTGCAAATGCGTAAACCTTGAACCGCTAAGGACGCGAAGGAAGGCCACTCAGGTTAATGGTTACGGGACTCGCCAAATTTTTCGGTCCGGCCATGCAGAGTTGATGTTTAAATATTCTTATTCTTATTCTTATTCTTTGCTTGGTTTTCCTTTGCGTCCTTCGCGGTCCAAGATTTGGCTTTAATGGAGATATAGATGAGTCCTTTATTTACAATCGCGTTAGTTGCATTGACAGTGGGGTTGACCCCGCCCGCGGGCGCGCAGGAAACCAAACGTTTCCCGGAATTACGCGCTGACCAACTCACGCCCGAGCAGAAGAAATGGGCCGAGAGCATCGCGCTGCCCCCGCGCAATGCGAAGTTCGTCAATTTTCCGTACCGCGCCTACGCCTACAGTCCCGAGCTCGCGCAGCGTCTGCAGGCGCTGTCCGATTATGGACGCTGGAACACCGAGCACCCGGCGCGGCTGAGTGAATTCGCCATCCTCATTACCGCGCGCCAGTGGTCGTCGCAATGGATATGGCGCGGACATTACGCGCGAGCGATCAAGGGCGGCCTCAATCCGCGTGTCGCGCTCGACCTGGCGGCGGGCAAACGCCCGGCTGGCATGCAGGTCGATGAGACGCTGCTGTACGATCTGGCCATGCAGGTCTATCGCGACAAAGCCGTGACGGACGCGACTTATGACGCCGCGGTCATAAAATTCGGCGAGCGCGGCGTGCTCGACCTGCTCGGCATCATGGGCTACTACGACACTGTGGCAATGATATTGATCACGGCCAAAGCCGTGCCGCCGTTCGATGCCAATGTGCCGCAATTGCAGCCGTTGGCGGCGGCTAAGTAACCGGTTGTTTACAACATTCCAGGTTCGTTAGTGGGACAACGCACATACACCGGCCGTCGTCTGCGTTAAAAAGACAATTCCACCGCGGCCCCTGCCCTGTCTTGACTCGATACAGGCGCGACTTTTTGATGGCTGCTGCGCCCGAGTGTTATCCGGATTGTCGTGAAGGACATACGAAGATTCTCGCTATGTTGGCCTTAATCGTAAGCACTTTGTTGACTGGTTGCGTCGTTGCCGAGCCGCCCTACCGCGACGGTGACGGCAGCGCGCACCGCATCGATCGCGATCGCGATGGCGACGGCGCGCACAACAGCCACGATCGCCGTCCCGACGATCTGCGCCGCTATTAATCCGCGCTTACGTCTGCAGCCGGGCCGCGTTGGTCCAGCCTGCAAAACACCTGAGTCAGGAGTTTCATGGTAGACACGGGTGAATGGAAGAGACTGGCGAACGCGCTGCGCGAGCTGCATCGCACGCTGCTCGAGAATGCGCGCCGTGAGTACGAACGGGAGCACGCCGTCGCATTGCAGCCCGGCGAGCTTCTGCAGTTGCTCGCCGCGCCTGCCGACTTTGCCTGGCTGCGCAGCCTGTCGGAGCTGATGGTCGACATCGATATTGTCCACGACGCAGACCTGCAGCAGCGCGACGAATTCGCCGCCGCTGTACGCGGCGCGATCGAGCAGCTCATCTCGAATACTCACGATCCGGTCAGCGTGTTCGCGCAGCGCTACTGGCCGTCCGTGCACGGCGATCCGCACGTCGCGATGGCCCACGCGGCGGTGAAGCAGCTTCTCGGCGGGTGGCCGCGGCCGGTAAAAAACGACACCGCGAGCTTGCTCCACGAACGCCATCGCCTTGCCGAAAAAGCGCGCCACCTCGTCAGAAAAAACTGAGCTTGTTTGCCGCGTCATGCAGCGTGTGATACGTTCACTCTCCACTCGTTACCCGGGAGGGAAACGTCATACGCAATCATAACAATGAGTCCCCGCTGGTTGCGGCATTCGCCTCACTGCTCGCCGCCTGCGCGCAAAGCGCAGAGCTCGGTTCCACTCCATAGTTCACGACCATTCGCGTGCTTTGAAGGCGCGCGGGCGCGCACTGCGCGCTTTTTAAAAGTCGCAAGGAAACGGCAATGCAGACCCGCATCGGCAAGTACGAAATCAAGAAAAAACTCGGCAAGGGCGCGTCCGCCACGGTTTATCTCGCCACTGATTCTTTCACCGGCGCGGATGTCGCGCTGAAAGTCATCGACCCGGCGGCGCTCAAAGACCTGCAGCAGGGCAAACTGCTGCGCTCGCAGTTCTTCAATGAGACCTCGCTCGCCGGCAAGCTTATCAATCCAGTACTCGATTACGACTGGGGTCCCGCGTTCGATCCCAACGATGGCGCCGGCGTTGTTAGCAGCGTAACGCCGCGCATCAAACAGGTCATCAAGATGCTGGTGCCCAAAGTCGATGCCGACGGCAACGAAATTGGCGGCGTGCCGGTGGTGCTGCGCGACGCTCCGCTCGGCACCTACATGGGATGGAACATCACCGCCGGCGGCGCGCTGCCGTTTCATCAAGAAAAGCTTTGCATGTACGCGGGCGGCATGATCCCGTTTGCAAAAACCAAAGCCGAGCGCATGGCGAAAAACGATCCGCGCCTGTCGCTTGAGGAGCGTTACGTCGATCACGCGAGCTACGTCGCCGCCGTCGCAAAAGCCGCGGCCAACGCCGTGGCGCAGAAATTCCTGCTGCCGAAGGACGCCGCTGCGCTGGTGGCGGCGGCAGAAGCGAGCAGCGTGTTGAAGTGAACGGCGCGGCGCGGGCAGGAACCAATCCGCAAAAATAAAATCTCACGGGATACGTTCTGCGTAACCCGGCCTACTATCCATGAGCCATTCCAATCCATACGACGCGTTCGTGATGGACCACATCAAGAACGCGCGCAACTACGGGGAACTCGCCGGCGCGACGCATAAAGCGGACGGCCTGAATCCGCTGTGCGGCGACGAGCTGAAGGTTTACGTCAAGATCGAGCATGACTGCATCACGGATATCGCGTTTCAATGCGCGTGTTGCGGCATTTCGATGGCGTCAGCGTCCGTTATGACCGAAACGGTGAAAACCATGCAGGTCGCGGAAGCGAGGTCCCTCGCGGGCGCGTTCGTCGCGGCGCTGCGCGGCAACGCTGGCGTGGCGC
>JBDSSV010000595.1:0-3681 GCA_039928535.1 Burkholderiales bacterium | reverse complement strand
CGCAGCGTTTCGAGCTCGTCCGCCTGCAGCGTGAACTGATAGGCGGCGTTGCTCTGGCGGCCGCCGACGCGGATGTCCTGCACCGGATTCAGGAAGAGGTTCGCGCCGGGCACCTGCGCGGTCTTGCTGCGCAGGCGGGCGACGACCTCGGCGGCGGACACCTTGCGCTCCTTGAGCGGCTTTAAGGACACGAACATGAAGCCGCCGTTGCGTTGGCCGCCGCCGGTAAAGCCCGTCACGCTCTCCACGGCAGGGTCGGCCTGCACGATCTCGACGAAGTCGTTGAGTTTCTGCCGCATGGCCTGAAACGATATGCTCTGGTCGGCCTGAATGTTGCCGGTCAGGCGCCCGGTGTCCTGCTGCGGGAAAAAGCCTTTCGGAATGATCACGTAGAGATAGACATTCAGGCAAACCGTAGCGAGCAGGATAGTGACGATGAACCGCGGGTGCAGCAGCGCCCAGCCCAGCGTTTTACGGTAGATGCTCAGCGTCCAATCGAACATGCGCTCGCTTGCCATGTACAGGCGGCCGTGCCCGCCCTTGGGCTCCTGACGCAGCAGGCGCGCGCACATCATGGGCGTCGTCGTCAGCGAGAGCACGAGCGAAATCATGATGGCGACCGACAGCGTCACCGCGAACTCGCGAAACAGGCGCCCGATGATGCCGCCCATCAGCAGGATGGGGATGAACACGGCGATCAGCGACACGCTCATCGACAGCACGGTGAAGCCGACTTCCTTCACGCCCTGCAGCGCGGCCTCGTACGGCGGCAGGCCTTTTTCGATGTAGCGCGAGACGTTTTCGAGCACCACGATGGCGTCGTCGACGACAAAACCCGTCGCGATCGTCAGCGCCATCAGCGACAGGTTGTTGAGGCTGTAGCCGCACAAATACATCGCGCCGAACGTGCCAATCAACGACACCGGCACGGCCACACTCGGGATCAGGGTCACGCGCCAGTTTCTCAGGAACAGGAACACCACGATGATCACCAGCCCCATCGAGATGAGCAAGGTGCGTTCGACGTCGCGCAGGCTCGCGCGGATAGTCGTCGTGCGCTCGAGCACGACCTTGACGTCGATCGCCTGCGGTATCGACGCCGCGAGCTGCGGCAATATATCGCGCACCCGGTCGGCCACCTCGATGATATTCGCGCCCGGCTGGCGATACAAAATGACGAGCACCGCAGGCTTGCCGTTGGAGATGCCGGCATTGCGCAGATCCTGCACCGAATCGACGACGTCGCCTACATCGGACAGTCGCACCGCAGCGCCGTTGCGGTAGGCCACGATCAACGGCAGATACTGGCTCGCCTTCTTCGCCTGGTCGTCGGCGTAGATCTGCCATTGGCGGTCGCCGTCCTCGACCGTGCCTTTGGGCCGGTTGGCGTTGGTCGTGCTGATCGCAGTGCGCACCTCGTCAAGCCCGATCGCGTATTTATTCAGCGCCGTCGGATTCAGCTCGACGCGCACCGCTGGCAGCGAGCTGCCGCCCACGGTGACCTGGCCGATGCCGGGAATCTGCGACAGCTTCTGCGCGAGGATAGTCGATGCCGCGTCATACATCTGGCCGCGGTCGAGCTTGTCGGAGGTCAGCGAGATGATCATGATCGGCGCGTCGGCCGGATTCACCTTGCGATAGTTGGGATTGCTCGGCAGACCCGTCGGCAGCGTGCCGCGCGCCGCGTTGATCGCGGCCTGCACGTCGCTTGCGGCACCGTCGATCTCGCGGCTCAATTCGAACTGCAGCGTGATGCGCGAGCTGCCGAGCGAACTCGATGAGGTAATCTCCGTGACGCCGGCGATGCGGCCCAGCGCACGCTCGAGCGGCGTCGCCACCGTGGCCGCCATCGTTTCCGGGCTCGCCCCGGGCAGCGAAACGCTGACCGAGATCGTCGGAAAATCGACCTGCGGCAGCGGCGCGACCGGCAGCAGCCTGAACGCCACCATGCCGGCGAGCGCCAGGCCGATCGTCAGCAGCGTCGTCGCTACCGGCCGCCGGATGAACGGTTCCGACAGGTTCATGGCAACTCGCTCTCCACCGCGCCCGGCGCACGGCCTGCCGCGCCCTGCTGGACTCTATGCTCGACTCGCCGCGCCAGCCGGTCGAACGCGAGATAGATGACGGGCGTCGTAAACAGCGTGAGCAACTGGCTGACGATAAGGCCGCCGACCATCGTGATGCCGAGCGGATGGCGCAGCTCGGAACCGACGCCGCCGCCGAGCATCAGCGGCAGCGCTCCCAGCAGCGCGGACGCCGTCGTCATCAAGATCGGCCGGAAGCGCAGCAGGCAGGCCTGATAGATCGCCTCGCGCGGTGACTTGCCTTCGTTGCGCTCGGCGTCGAGCGCGAAATCGATCATCATGATCGCGTTCTTCTTGACGATGCCGATCAGCAGAATGATGCCGATGATGCCGATGATGCCGAGGTCGTGCCGTGAAAGAATCAAGGCCAGCAGCGCGCCGACGCCGGCCGACGGCAACGTCGACAATATCGTGACCGGATGTATGTAGCTCTCGTACAGCACGCCAAGCACGATGTACATGGTTATGATGGCCGCGTGTATCAGCAGCAGCGTATTGCCGAGCGAAGCGCGAAACGCCGATGCGGCGCCCTGGAACGTCGTACGCACGCTAACCGGCAAGCCGACGTTCTGCTGTAATGCTTCTATCGCCTTGACCGCGTCGCCCAGCGAATAGCCGGCCGCGAGGTTGAATGAAATAGTGGCGGCCGGAAACTGGCCCTGGTGATTTATCGCGAGCGGCGACGGTTTTTCGACGAGCCGAGTGACCGCGGACAGCGGCACCTGCGTGCCGTTGGCGCCGGGCACGTAGAGATCGAGCAATGCGCTCGGGCCCTTGCGAAACTCCGGTTTTACCTCGAGCACCACGCGATACTGGCTTGCCTGCGTGAATATGGTCGAGATCAGGCGCTGGCCGAAAGCGTTGTAAAGGACGTTATCGATGGCGGCGGTCGTGACGCCGAGCCGCCCCGCGGTATCGCGGTCGATCTGCAGAAAGGCCTGCAAGCCCTCATCCTGCAGATCGCTCGCGACGTCGACCACCTGCGGCAGGCGCCCCATGCCGGCGACAAGTTCGCGCGTCCACTTGCTCAACTCATCCGGGTTCGCGGTATCGAGCGTGAACTGAAACTGCGTGCGACTGATGCGGTCTTCGATGGTGAGGTCCTGCACCGGCTGCATGTATAGCGTGATGCCCTCGTGATCGGCGAGTTTGTTCTGCAGGCGCTTGATCACGGCTTGCACGCCCGGCCGCTGCGAATGCTCCTTCAGGTTGATCAGCAAGCGCCCGCTGTTGAGCGTCGCGTTGGCGCCGTCGACGCCGATAAAGGACGACAGACTTTCGACGGCCGGGTCCTCGAGGACGATTTTCGCGAGCGCTTCCTGGCGCTCGGTCATCGCCCCGAACGATACCGATTGCGGCGCCTCGGTTATGCCCTGGATGACGCCCGTGTCCTGCACGGGGAAAAACCCTTTGGGAATGAAAATATACAACAGCACGGCGAGCGCCAGCGTGCCGATTGCGACGAACAGCGTCAGGCGCTGGCGGTCGAGCACCCACGTCAGCATGACGCCGTAGCGCGCGATGATCCAGTCGAACCAGCGCCCCGTCGTCACGTAGAACTTCGATTGCTCGGATTCGGGTGTATGGCGTAGAAGAC
>JBDSSV010000594.1:0-4340 GCA_039928535.1 Burkholderiales bacterium | reverse complement strand
CGGCATCGCTGCACGCGCAGACTGCGTATCCAACCAAACCGATACGCCTGATCGTCCCCTACCCGCCGGGCGCCGGCACCGACATCATAGGGCGCACTGTCGGGCAGAAGCTGGGGGAGGTTCTCGGCCAGCAGGTCGTCGTCGAAAATCGCGGCGGCGGCGCCGGCATGATAGGTACTGATGCGCTCGCCAAGTCGCCGCCCGACGGCTACTCGATGGTGCTGGTCACCAGCACCTTTGCGATGACGCCGACGCTGCAGAAATTGCCGTACGATCCGATCCGCGATTTCTCGCCGCTGATCCTGCTCGCAGCGGTGCCCAATATCCTGGTGGTGCATCCCGTGCTCCCCGCGCACTCGCTGAAGGAGTTGATTGCCCTGGCGCGCGCGCGTCCCGGCGAACTGACCTACGCGACTTCCGGCAACGGCACGGTGTCGCACCTGCTCACAGAATGGCTGCGCAGCTCGGTCGGCGGCATGCAGATCGTGCATATTCCGTACAAAGGCAATGCGCAGGGCCTGACCGATCTGCTCGGCGGACACGTGTCCATGCTTTTCTCGGCGCTGCCGTCAGCGATGCCCTATCTCACCAGCAACCGCCTGCGACCTATCGCCATCACCAGCCGCAACCGTTCGCCTGCGGTACCGCAGGTGCCGACATTTCTCGAATCGGGTGTCGCGAATTTCGAATTCAGCTCGGAGTTCGGCCTGCTGATGCCGGCCAACACCCCGCGCGATATCATCGTGCGGCTTAATCAGGAGATCGCAAAAATTCTGCGGCTCCCCGAAGTCAGGGAACGACTCGCGACGCAAGGCGCCGAACCCGTCGGCAATACGCCCGAAGAATACGCCGTCGCCATCAAGACCGACATTGCGCGCTGGGCAAAAGTCGTGCAGGTCGCGGGCATCCGTGCGGACTGATGAGTTGCCCATGAACAATGTGTTTTGCACATTGGCCGGCGCGCTCGCAATTTATTGTGGCGCCGCCGCGGCAGCAGACTATCCGGAGAAACCCGTGCGCCTGGTGGTCGGCTTCACGGCCGGCGGCAGCGCCGACATATCCGCGCGCGCCATCGCGAAAAAGCTCGGCGAGACGCTCACCGCCAACATCGTCGTCGACAACCGCGGCGGCGCCGGCGGCAGCATCGCCGCGCAGCTTGTCGCAATCGCGCGGCCCGACGGTTACACGCTGTTGTGGGGCACCGTCGGCGCGCTGACGGTCACACCGCTCATCGAAAAAGATCTGCCGTACAATCCGCAAACCGCGTTCGCCCCGGTCGGACTGGCGCTGACCTTCTGCAATGCGCTGATCACGCGCCAGGATTCGCCGGTGCAATCGATCGTGCAGCTCATCGCGCTCGCGAAGGAAAAACCGGGCGCGCTAAACTACGGCACGCAGGGCATCGGCTCCGCCGGTTATCTCTCCGGTGAATTATTCAAAAGCATGACGGGCACGCGCTTCACGCATGTTCCCTATAAAGGCGCGAGCGAAATACTGACGGCCGTGGTGAGCGGCGAATTGCAGACCAGTTTCATCAGCGTAACGGCAGCGGGCTCGCTGCGCAGCCGCATCCGCGTGCTCGCGGTCACCAGCCTGAACCGCGATCCGAGCCTGCCCGACGTACCTTCGATGAATGAAGCGGGCGTCAAAAACTACGACGCGACATTCTGGTACGGACTGCTCGCGCCGGCCGGCACGCCCACGGCGGTCGTCAACAAACTGAACAAACAGCTGCGCGCCGCGCTGGCAGATGCGGATGCCATGCGCCCCGTGCAGGCGCAGGGACTGAATCCCGCGCCCTCGTCGCCGCAGGAATACGCCGCGCGCATCAAGGCCGACTACGAGAAGTGGAAAAAAATCATCAGCGGCGCCTAACGTCCGGTGCATCTTGCCGTGCCGCGACAAGACGCGCTTGCTTTGTCCGGGAATAAACAGCCGCCCGCGTCAGTTCAAATAACTATTACAGGCAGGACAATAACTCCGTCGCGGCAGCGCACGCAGTCGTGCCAGGTTACGCTGCGCCGGTTTCAAAGAATCCACGGCGAAACTTGATGGAAGCATTGTTCGTTTCAACCGGCGTAGTTGCCCTCGCGGAGATCGGCGACAAGACGCAGTTGCTCGCCTTCATACTCGCCGCGCGTTTCAGGAAGCCGGCGCCCATCATTGCCGGCATCCTTGTCGCAACGTTGGTCAATCATGGCCTTGCCGGCGCTCTCGGCGCATGGATCACCACGGTAGTGAGCCCCGCGGCCATGCGCTGGGTGCTGGGACTGTCGTTCATTGGCATGGCCGTGTGGACGCTGATACCGGACAAGATTGAAGAAGAAAAAACGCAGATCGCGCAGCGTCTCGGCGTGTTCGGCGCGACGCTGGTGACGTTTTTTCTCGCGGAGATGGGCGACAAGACGCAGATCGCGACGGTCGCGCTCGCGGCGCACTACGGCGCGCCGCTGCTCGTCGTCATCGGCACGACGCTCGGCATGCTGATCGCCGACGTGCCGGCCGTTTTTATCGGCAACCGTTTCGCCGCGAAAATCCCGATGAAGCTCGTGCACGCCATCGCGGCGGCCATCTTCGCGGCTATGGGCGTGCTGACCCTGCTGAAGATCGAAAAACTGTTTCAGTAGCGCGCCGCTGCCGCTTACGGCCCGTTCATGCTGCCGGAGCTGTAGTCCAGCGGCGGCGGTTTCACGGCGTGCCACACCTTGTTGAAACCATCGCCGGTGATGTCGCCGGGCTTCTGGTCCTTGTTCCAGTAGTAGAGCGGCTGGCCGGACCATGCCCATTGTTTGGAGCCGTCGTCGCGCGTGACGATCGTCCAGTCGCCCCCGGATTGGTCCGTCGCGCCCGCCTTGAATGGCGGCCAGCTTGTCGCGCACTGGCCGTTGCACATGCTCTTGTCCGATGTATCTTTATCGAACGTGTACAGCGTCATGCCATTGGCGCCGGTCATGAGGCCGTTCGTATAATGGACCGGCGCATAAGGCAGGCCCGCGCATGCGGCGAGCAGCGTAACGGCAATACCAGCCAGCAGAGAATTAATTTTAGTCATGGCTCATCCCCTTCGATAAAATCGGAAGTCAGCAATCCATATTGCCGGTCAGGCGCGGCGGCTCGGGCCTCACGGCATGCCACACGTTGTTGAAATTGTCGCCGGTCACATCGCCGGGCTTCTGGTCCTTGTTCCAGTAATAGAGCGGCTTGCCCAGGTAGGCCCATTGCCTGGAGCCGTCATCGCGCGTCACGACCGTCCAGTCGCCACCGGACTGGTCCGCCGTACCTGCCTTGAACGGCGGCCAAGTCGTCGCGCACTGTCCGTTGCAGGCACTCTTGCCAGCCGCGTCCTTGTCGAACGTGTACAGCGTCATGCCGTTGGCGCCGGTCATGAGGCCGTTCGTGTAATGCACCGGCGCATAGGGCAGGTTGGAGCATGCCGCCAGCACCAATGCCGCCGCCGTTAACAGCGCTCTCGAAATGTGGGTCATTTTTCGCTCCGTGTTGTCTCCCGCAGGGACGTTCCTGCAACCGGTAAACACGCGGCGGGCGTGTTTATTCCGTCCGCCCGCGCTTACTGCGGCGTGAATTTCTGAACGCGGCGCCCATAACCCACTTCAGCTGTGTAGATATTGCCTTTCGAGTCGATCGCCATATTGTGCAATGCGCGGAATTCGCCCGCCATGCGCCCTGGCCGGCCGAAGCTGCCAACTTTGCGGCCGTCTTCGCGCAGCAGGATATTGATTTCCGAATTCGCGCCGTCGGCCGCGAAGATGAAGCGTTCGCCTGCGTCGCGCGACGTCACCAGATCGGCGATCGGGCCGCTCAACGTCTGCGGTTCGACAAAAAATTCGCGCACGAAGGTGCCGTCGCGCAGGAACACCTGGATGCGGTTGTTCGGGCGGTCACACACGTAGAGGAAACTGTCGCGCGTGCGGCGCACACAATGCGGGTTGCCGAATTGCTTAGATGGCGCGGCGCCGGGCGCATATGCAGGCATCTTTTCGTCGCTCGGCACCGCGCCGTATGCGCCCCAGTGCCGCTTGTATGCGCCGGTGGTGGCATTGAACACGATCACGCGATGATTGCCGTAACCGTCGCCGACGTAGATCTCGTTGGCCGCGCCATCCGAATCGATCGCCGCCGGCCGGCCGAGTTGCGTGCGGCTGTTGCTGCCCTCGGATTTTCCCGGCTTGCCGATCTGCAGGATGAACTGTCCGTCACGCGTGAATTTCAGCAGGTGGTTGTCTGCGGCATCGTTACCGGAAATCCATACGTTGCCCTGCCAGTCGACGTGGATGCCGTGCTCGTTCTTTGGCCAGTCATAGCCGGCGCCCGGCCCGCCC
>JBDSSV010000593.1:0-3489 GCA_039928535.1 Burkholderiales bacterium | reverse complement strand
AACCTGCGATCCACGTCTGGCTAATGCCGCTAACTGCAACTTCACTGGAACTTAGGCAGTGCGCAAACCTGCTGGCACATGACGAGCAGGCGCGCGCAGAGCGCTTTCAGTTCGAGCGCCATCATCGACGCTTTATCGTTGCCCGCGCCACATTGCGCGTATTGCTTGGCAATTACCTGACAATGCCGCCTGCAGCGATTGCATTTGGAGTCGGCCCTCGCGGCAAACCATCCGTCGCCAATGCAACCGTCCCCGTACATTTCAGTTTATCGCACTCCGGCGACGTCGCGATCTACGCGATATCAGGCAGTTGTGAGTGCGGCGCAGATATCGAGCAGCTGGACCGCGCGGTCAGACATGACGAACTCGCGCGCACTTTTTTTTCAATTCACGAACAAACCGAGCTGCAGAAAATTCATTCGGCTTCGCGCAAACACGCCTTCCTGACATGCTGGACGCGCAAGGAAGCAATCGTTAAAGCCACCGGTAAGGGCCTCAGCGCGCCTTTGGATGCGATCGAGGTCACGGTCGCCGTGGACTCCGCACCGCGGCTGTTGAGCATGCCCGGTGCGAGACCGGCCGATTGGGCTCTATACGCCGTCGACGCCGGCAGCGCTTACACCGCGACGGTTGCACTGCATCGCCCTAGCCTGCGGTCGCCACAACCCGCGTAATTGCGTGCGAATTCCCGAAGCACGGCACGTAAACCGAATGCGTGCCCGGCCCGCCGGCGACCATGATGCAGATATCGTCCGGCTTGTGCGCAATGGTGAGTAGGGTGTCCGGCCCGATCTCGCCCAGTTCTTCGGTACGTGAACTTTTAACGCGCAGCAGGTCCTTGGCCGCCATGTGCCTTGCGGGCATCTTGGTCAGCTCCCACAGGCGCGCTTTGACATCGACTTTGCTGAGGCCGCCACGCTTTAGTATGTCAGCGTGCTCGGGCGAGATCATCAGCCACGGCTCGCCGCCGTGGCAATACTCGTTGCTGGCCGGATGGATCATTGTCTCCGCGATCACCCGCAGCAGATCGACGGCATCCTTCGCGTGCGTGTTCATATTCATGGTGCCCTCAGCGCCCACTACGGTCACCGTGCTCTGATCGCGCGCAAATCCGCGCTCCACGTGCAGCGGCTCCCACGGACTTTCAGCTTCGTTCTCCGCGCAGCAGAAGGTGTATTTGCCGGGCTGGCCTTGCGTCGCACGATCCATTTCGCCCGGCAACGCACCGCCGATATTGCGCAGAACCAACCGCAGCGCGCGGCCCAGCGTGGCGTTGGCCCAGGTGCCTTCGCCGAGGCAATTGAACGTCGCATTAACCTCGATCTCACGCGTCAACGGCCCGTTCACGATGACCCATATCGCCACCGGATTCGTCGTTGCCTGTATGCCCTGAAGATTGAACTCGGGATCCGCCACCGCCTCGACCGCGGCTATCAGCGCCGGCATGTATTCGGGATCGCAGCCAGCCAGCACTGCGTTGACCGCAATACGCTCGACGGTGGCAGCGCCGAACCCGGGGGCGACGTTCGCCACCACTTCTTCGCGCGGCCGGCGTGCGTGACGCAGCATGCGCTCGACTCTTGCCACTGTCGGCGGCACTATCGGCAGGCCATCGCTCCAATGCCGGTCGCGGTAGAGTTGGTTGATCGCATCGTAGTCGTCGGCGCATTCAACCAACGCCGCACGCTCAGTCTGGGCACTCATTTCGCCGCGTCCTCGTCCAACAATCGCACGACTTCCGTTGCGCACTTCTCGGCCATGGCGCGCACTTCATCCCGCGAGCGGATGCCGAACGGATGCTGGATCACTGCGATGGGCAGTTGCGCAAAACCGAGCGCCGCCGCCTGCGCGCGGCCCAGCGTGATGAACGCCGTCGAGCAGACGGTCAGCGCCGCCTTGCCGCGCTTCGCCATTTCTACACTGTCGTGGATACTCCACGACGTGCAGGACCCTCAATCGCCCGAGCCGGTGATGACGAGATCGCACTCCTTTGCGAATTCTGCGATCACCTCGTCGGGCGCTGGCACCGACGCGGACCGCTTCTGGCGCTTCAACACCCGGCTTACGCCGTGCTGGCTGGTCAGCAGCTCGGCGAGATCATCGACGAAATAGTTGAAATTCGGTTTCGCGTTATCGATGAAGCCGACGACCTTGCCTCTGAGGCCGACGAGCGTCTGCCGCACCTGCTCGGGACGTTCGAGGCGCGGCGCGGTCGGATCGTACACAAGCACACTTCCTGTCATGCAGCTCTCCTGAGATTATCGTGGTCGCAAAAACTAATCGGGCCGGATATGCGCCTCCGCGATTACTTTGGTCCAGCGCGTGATTTCCGCACGAAGATACGCGTCCAATTCCTGCGGCGTATTGCCCACCGGTTCCGCGCCCAGCGCCGACAATTGTTCCGTCAGGCCTGAGGATTTTATGACCTTTACGGATTCATCATGCAGCCGGGCAACAATTGCCCGCGGTGTTCCTGCCGGCGCCAGCAACGCGTACCAGAGGGTGGTTTCGTATCCCTTGTACCCGGCCTCGGCCACGGTCGGTATATCCGGTGCTGACGGTGAACGTTTGCTGCCCGTCATCGCCAGCGCCCGCAGCTTGCCGGACTTGACGTGCGGCATCGCCGGCAGCGGGCTCGTGCACATGAACTGCACCTGCCCGCCGATCACGTCGACCAGCGCGGGTGCTGCGCCCTTATAAGGTATGTGCGTGAACTTGATCCCCGCCATCCAGCTCAGCAATTCCACCGCCAAATGGCCGCCGGTCCCGGGCCCCGACGATGCGTAATTGATCTTCCCCGGTTGGGCTTTGGCGGCCATCACGAGTTCGCGAATGCCGGCAACACCCAGCGACGGGTTGGCGACAAACACGAGCGGCGAACTGGCGACCATTGTGATCGACGAAAAATCTTTTATCGTGTCGTACGGCAGTTTTTTCTGCAGGCCCGGATTGATGCTGTGGGTCGCGCTCGCCAGAAACAGCGTATAGCCGTCGGGCGGCGCCTTCGCCGCAATTTCGGTGGCGATCAATTGCGCGCCGCCGCCGCGGTTGTCGATCACGATCTGCTGGCCGAGGTTCTGCCCGAGCGGGGCGCTCACCAGGCGGCCGACAATATCGCCCGCGCCGCCTGCCGGATACGGCACGATCAAGCGTATGGCGCGCTGCGGATACGCGTCAGCCGCTACGGCCGCGCCTGTGATGCCGAGCGTCGCGAGCCCTGCTATGCCTCTCAGAATTCCGAATCGCACCGCTCACCTCCGTAATGACGCCGGGAGACCTGCGCCGTACGTCAAATCAAATCAGGGATACGCGATTATAGCGCCAAGCACTATCGACAGCGGGCGCGCGGTTGGCGGACAATCGAGGTCTCCCCGCAATCTCCACGCGACAACCTCGACCTGTCTTCGATGAGTAAAACCGACAACGAAGAAATCCGCATCCTCGCCCCGACCGGCGTGTGCGGCTCGGGCTTTAGCGAAGAATCCCTGG
>JBDSSV010000592.1:0-3361 GCA_039928535.1 Burkholderiales bacterium | reverse complement strand
GCCCTTCCCCTTGAAGGGGAAGGTGAGATTGGCGCTACGCGGGAAATTAAAAGTAAGCCTGGCCGCGCCTGATCGGCGGCGTCCATTCGCATTTGCCCCACGGGCCATCCCCGTGCTCCTTAATGTAAGCGACGCGTCCGCTTTTCTTCGGCACGCGCTTGCCCGAGAACAACCCTGCGAGCCAGTCGAGCACGTAATCGTGGCAATCCATGCCGCCCAGATTGGCGATGCCCCACAGCGGGTGATACTGGTTCTCGAACACCCACATTTCCTTCGGCACCTTGAGATCTTCGTATGCCTCGACCGCGTCTTCGAGCGGGCACAGCGGATCGAACTCGCCGGTCACCAACAAGGTCGGACATTTGATCTTGTCGAGATAACCGCGCACCGTCATGCCTTTTGCCACTTCGTCGTCAAACTTCTCTTCGTTCTCGTAGCCCGCCATGTACATGAACATCTGCTTGAAGCGCGGGGAAGACTGCGTGAAGATCGTGTTGTTCGGGTTAAAACAGGCGACCGAACTCACGACCGCCGCGGCGCGATGGTCGTAACTCGACAAACGCAGCGACCAGTAACTGCCCATGCTGATGCCGTAGATCGCGATTTTTTTCTTGTCGACCTCCGGACGCTTCAGCAGATAGCTGATGACGGCCGCACCGGCGCGCTCATAATTGTCGCCGACCGCGCGGATCTTCTGCATATTGGAATTGCCCTGACCGGGGCCGTCGATCGCCAGCACATGAAAGCCGCGCGACAGCGCGATGTTGTGGCTCGCTTTCGGAAAAACTTCCTTCGACTGGTCCATGCCCGGAACGTAGATGACCACCGGCGCCTTGCGCCGGTCCGGCAGCAGGTGGAACAGGCACGAAATGGTTTTGCCGTCATCGAACGGCACTTCGACACGCTCGATCGGATATTCCGCAACCGCCGAGCGGCGGTCGACCATTTCGTTGAGTTTGCGATACAACGCCTTCTTGACCGGATGGTTGTCATAAAAAATCGGGTGCTGCGCCATGCGATAGCCTTCGATCGCGTGATCGTAATGATGCGTCGCGGTGGCATTCGCGCCCTGTGCCTCGGCGCGCCGGGCGAGCGTTTCATTGCGCTCGGCGGCTTCGCGCCACACCTTGGGCAGCATGCGGTAGTTGCGCGCGCGCTTGCCGGCCGGCACTTCGAGATCGTCGCGTTCGAAATTCTGCACGCGCCCGCGCATGTTGAGCGCGAGGTCGAGCATCCACTGCTGGTTGTCGCGTTCGGTTCTGAGCTTGCGTATCATTGACCTCTCCTGAATAGCATTTTTCCCACAGCATGTAATCTTAACCCAAAAACATTTGCCATTCTTTTTAATACCCCCTTGAGGGGTACCAGAGAAATTCCAAAATCAGACAACAATCTCTTCTTTTGTAGTTTGCTTTTCCTCTGTGAACTCTGTGCCCTCTGTGCCGTCTGTGGCCAATGTTTTATATGCTTTCTTAATTCATTAAAATGGAAATACCATGCGCTACTGGCTGATGAAATCCGAACCTGAAGAATGCAGCATCGACGACCTCGCGAAAGCGCCGAAAAAATCAACGGCATGGTTCGGGGTGCGCAACTACATGGCGCGCAACTACATGCGCGACCAGATGCAACTCGGCGATCAAGTGCTGTTTTATCACTCGAGCTGCGCGGTGCCGGGCGTCGCCGGCATCGCGGAAGTCAGCAAGCTCGCTTACCCGGACCAGACGCAGTTCGACAAGAAAAGCCCTTATTTCGATCCGAAAGCGACGCGCGAGAATCCGCGCTGGGTGCACGTCGACGTGAAATTGGTCAGGAAAACACGGTTGCTGCCGCTGTCCGAGATGCGCGAATACAAGCCGCTGGCAAAGATGCAACTGCTTCAGCGCGGCAATCGCCTCTCGATTACGCCAGTCGATCCGGCGGAATGGAAGTTCATCATGGGCAGGCTATAGGAATTGCCCGGTCGTTTCAAACGACCCCGTCGGCTTTCAGTTGCGCAATCTCCGCGTCGCTTTTCTTTAACACGCCGCGCAAAATTTCGTCGGAGTGCTGCCCCAGCACCGGCGGCGGCACTTCAAGTTTGATCGGCGTGCCTGAAAATTTCATCGGGCTCGCGACCAGCGGCACCTTGCCGGCGGCAGCGTGCGGCAATTCGATTTTCATGCCGCGTGCCAGAACCTGCGGTTCCTCAAATACTTTTTCCATGGTGTTGATCGGGCCGTTGGCGACGCCTGCGTCATCCAGCAATTTCACCCATTCGCGCGTCGTCCGTTGGATAAAGATCTCATTAAGCAACCGCGTGATTTCGTCGCGGTTCTTGACGCGCTCGCCATTGGTCGAGAAGCGCGGGTCCTTGGCCAAATGTGCACAGCCAGCAACTTTGCAAAACTTGTTGAAGAGATTATCGTTGCCGCAGGCGAGGATCAACGCACCGTCGCTGGTCTTGAACGTCTGGTACGGCACGATGTTCGGATGCGCATTGCCGAGCGGACGCGGCGATTCGCCGGTCGCGAAGTAATTCATCGCCTGGTTGGCGAGAAACGCGACGCACGAATCAAGCAGCGCTACGTCTATCCACTGGCCCTTGCCGGTGACCGCGCGGTTGGCGATGGCTGCGCAGATTGCGATCGTCGCGTACATGCCGGTCGTCAGGTCGATGATGGGCACGCCGACGCGCTGCGGTCCGCCGCCCGGCAGATCGTCGCGCTCGCCGGTAACGCTCATGAGTCCGCCCATGCCCTGCGCCATGAAATCGTAGCCCGGCCGGTCCTTGTCGGGACCGGTCTGGCCGAAGCCGGTGACCGAGCAATAAATGATGCCCGGGTTCAATGCCTTGATGTCGTCGTAGCCGAGGCCGTAGCGTGCGAGATCGCCGACCTTGTAATTCTCGATCAGCACGTCGCAGTCTTTTGCGAGCTCGCGCACGAGTTGCTGGCCGGCGGGCTTGGAGATATTGATGGTGATCGATTTCTTGCCGCGATTCGCCGCACAGAAATACGCCGACTCGCGCGTGGTCTGGCCTTGTTCGTCCTTTAGAAACGGTGGCGCGTAGGCGCGCGAGTCGTCGCCTTTCCCCGGGCGCTCGACTTTGATCACCTCGGCGCCGAGGTCGGCAAGGTTCTGCGCCGCCCACGGGGCGGCCAGCACGCGCGAGAGGTCGAGCACTTTGATATGCGAGAGCGGTCCTGACATCGGTATTCCCCGGGTGATTGAGTTATTGGGTGATTGAGCGATTGGGTAATTGAGTTATGAGGTGATTAAGAGATCTTCGGCAAGCCAATTACTTAATCACTCAATCACTGGCGTTCAGCGTCCTTCGAACTGCGGCTTTTTCTTGTGAAGGAATGCGTCGATCCCGGCG
>JBDSSV010000591.1:0-5076 GCA_039928535.1 Burkholderiales bacterium | reverse complement strand
ATACGCAACGAGATTCGCGCGCTTAAGGCCTATAGCGTTCCCGACTCGACCGGCATGATCAAGCTCGACGCGATGGAGAACCCGTACCATCTGCCGGCGGAGTTGACGCAGGCGATCGCCGCGCGCGTGGCCGGCGCGGCGCTCAACCGCTATCCGGACGCGGATTCGCGCGCGCTCAAAGCGCAGCTGCGCACGTTGATGAAGGTCCCCGCCGACATGCAGATCGTGCTCGGCAACGGCTCCGATGAGCTGATCCACCTGCTCGCGGTCGCCGTCGCGCGGCCGGGTAGCGTGATGTTCAGCGTCGACCCCACGTTCGTGATGTTTCGCCTGCTGGCGACCGTGGCGGGCATGCGTTACGAAAGCGTCGCGCTCACGCGCGATTTCCAGATCGACGAGCAGGCGACGCTGGCGGCAATCGCGCAGCTGCAGCCGGCGCTGATTTTCATTGCCTATCCGAACAATCCGACCGGCAATCTGTTCGACGCCGGCGTGATCGCGCGGATTATCGAAGCGGCGCCGGGCATCGTGGTCGTCGACGAGGCTTATCACGCGTTTGCCGGCGCGACGTTCATGCCGCAACTGGCGGATTTCCCGAACCTCGTGGTGATGCGCACGTTGTCCAAGCTCGGCCTCGCCGGTCTGCGCCTGGGCCTCGTCGCCGGACGCGGCGCGTGGCTGAATCACCTCGATAAAGTACGTTTACCGTATAATGTCAATGTCTTGTCGCAGGTAGTGGCGGGCGAAGTTTTGCAGCACGCCGACGTGCTCGACGCGCAGGCCGCAGAAATACGCGCCGAACGGACGCGGCTGGCGGCCGAACTGCGGCGCATACCGGGCATCGCAGCGTACGCGAGCGAGGCGAATTTTATTTTGTTCAGGACGGCGCATGCAAACGCAGTATTCAGCGGGCTCAAAGAGCGCGGAGTTCTCATCAAGAACCTCAATGGCACGCATCCGTTGCTGCGCGATTGCCTGCGCGTGACGGTAGGCGCGCCCGCCGAAAACACGCAATTCCTGGCCGCCCTTAACGCCCTCAAAACCTGATTTAGAGCCCAACCGACCTCACCATGGCCAAGCGCACCGCGGAAGTCAAACGCGACACCAAGGAAACGCAGATCCGCGTCAAGCTCGATCTCGACGGCAGCGGCCAGAGCACGCTCGCCACCGGCGTGCCTTTTCTCGACCATATGCTGGACCAGGTCGCGCGCCACGGCGTGTTCGATCTGGACATCGAGGCGAAGGGCGATCTGCACATCGACGCCCACCACACCGTCGAGGACATCGGCATCACGCTGGGCCAGGCCTTCGTCAAGGCGCTCGGCAGCAAGGAGGGCGTGCGCCGTTACGGGCATGCCTATGTACCGCTCGATGAAGCGCTGACACGTGTGGTCGTCGATATCTCCGGTCGCCCGGGCCTGAGCCTGAAGATCGACTTCGTGCGCGCGCGCATCGGCGAGTTCGACGTCGACCTCGTGCACGAATTCTTCCAGGGCTTCACCAACCATGCGCTGGTCACGCTGCATGTCGACAATCTCAAGGGCGAGAATGCGCACCACCAGGCGGAGACCGCTTTCAAAGCGTTCGGACGCGCGTTGCGCATGGCGGTCGAACTCGACCCGCGCATGAAGGGCGTGCCGTCGACCAAAGGTACGCTGTAGCCCCGACTCGCAGTTACGCATGCGCCGCGCATATGACTGATATCGCCGTTGTCGATTACGGAATGGGCAATCTGCACTCGGTGGCGACGCGGCTCAAGCAGGCCGCGCCCGGCCTTGTGGTGACGGTCACGAGCGATCCGGCGGTGGTCGCGTGCGCCGATCGCGTGGTGTTTCCCGGCCAGGGCGCGATGCCCGACTGCATGCGCGAACTTGACGCCCACGGGCTGCGCGCGGCAGTGCTCGATGCCGCCTACGACAAACCCTTTTTGGGCATCTGCATCGGCCTGCAAATGTTGTTTGCCAGCAGCGAAGAAGGCGCGGTCGCCTGTCTTAACGTGCTGCCGGGGCGCGTGCGCCGTTTTGCCGGCGCGATGGTCAATGCCGCCGGCGAGCGCATCAAAGTGCCCCACATGGGCTGGAACCGCGTGCGGCAGGCGGCTGCTCATCCGCTCTGGCACAACGTGGCGGACCACGCGTATTTCTATTTCGTGCACAGCTATTACGTGGAAACGTCCGCGCCGGGCCTGGTGGCGGGCAGCAGCGATTACCCGCAGCCGTTTACGTGCGCGATCGCGCGCGATAACGTGTTCGCGGTCCAGTTTCATCCGGAAAAAAGCGGCGCCGACGGCCTGCAACTGCTGCAGAACTTCGTGCAGTGGCAGCCGGCCGCGCGGCTTGCGCGTCCGCGGCAGGCGCTCGCGGGTTGAGACGCTAGGCGAATCCCCGCAGCGTGTAGTATGATGATTTCAACCGCACTTCTCACTGCATGATCACCGCCAGCCGCGTCTTCGTCCGCCTCCCCTTCCTCCGGCAGGTTTTCCAGTAATCCATCACCGCGCAGCATGCTGATTATCCCGGCGATCGATCTCAAGGACGGCAAGTGTGTACGCCTGAAGCAAGGCGACATGACGGACGCCACCGTATTCTCCGAAGACCCCGGCGCGATGGCCGAGCAATGGGTGAAACAGGGCGCGCGCCGCCTCCACGTCGTTGACCTCAACGGCGCGGCCGCGGGCAAGCCCAAAAACGAAGCCGCGATCAAAGCCATCATTGCCGCGGTCGGCGGGCGCATACCCGTTCAGCTCGGCGGCGGCATCCGCGATCTCGACACCATAGAGCGCTACATCGACGGCGGCATCAGCTACGTCATCATCGGCACCGCCGCGGTCAAGACGCCCGGTTTTCTGCACGACGCCTGCACCGCGTTCACCGGGCATGTGATGGTCGCGCTCGACGCGAAAGACGGCAAGGTCGCGGTCGACGGCTGGTCGAAGATGACCGGCCACGACGTGATCGATCTCGCCAAGAAGTTCGAGGACTACGGCAGCGAGGCGATCATTTACACCGACATCGGCCGCGATGGCATGCTGACCGGCGTGAATATCAAGGCGACCGTCGAGCTTGCCCGCCAGTTGTCGGTGCCGGTGATCGCCAGCGGCGGCATCACCGACCTCGAAGACGTCAAGGCGCTGTGCAAGGTTGAGGCCGAAGGCATCGTCGGCGCGATTACCGGGCGCGCCGTCTACCAGGGCACGCTCGATTTCGCGGCGGCGCAGAAGCTCGCCGACAAACTTTCGAAGAAGGAATGAGGATTCAGGATTCGGGATTCAGTAAGTCTCCGCCTGCTTTTACTGAATCCCGAATCCCGGATCCCGAATCCTGATGTTGGCAAAGCGCATCATTCCCTGTCTGGACGTCAAAGCCGGACGCGTCGTCAAAGGCATCAACTTCGTGGGTCTGCGCGATGCGGGCGATCCGGTGGAAGTCGCGGCGCGTTACAACAAACAGGGCGCCGACGAACTCACATTTCTCGACATTACCGCTAGCAGCGATAACCGCGGCCTGATCTTAAGCATCGTCGAGGCGGTAGCCACGCAGGTGTTCATTCCGCTCACCGTCGGCGGCGGCGTGCGCAAAGTCGAAGACGTCAGGCGCCTGCTCAATGCCGGCGCCGACAAAGTCAGCATCAATACCGCCGCGGTGCAAAATCCACAGCTCGTTGCCGATGCCGCGAATCACTACGGTTCGCAATGCATCGTCGTCGCGGTCGACGCCAAACGCGTTGCCGGCGCTGCGCCGACGCGCTGGGAAGTCTATACGCACGGCGGCCGCACAGCGTCGGGTCTCGACGCGCTCGAGTGGGGGCGCCGCGTGCAGGACCTGGGCGCCGGCGAGATACTGCTGACGAGCATGGACCGCGACGGCACGCGCGCGGGGTTCGACCTCGATCTCACGCGCGCATTTGCCGATACGCTGCAAATTCCCGTCATCGCGAGCGGCGGCGTGGGTACGCTGGAACACCTGGCCGATGGCATCGCCGAAGGACACGCCGATGCAGTGCTCGCCGCCAGCATTTTTCACTACGGCGAATTCACCGTGGCGCAGGCGAAGCAACTAATGGCCGCGCGCGGCATCGAAGTGAGAATGTAGCGCGGACGCGGTAGAATCGCGGCCCGGTCAACGAATTCAACGCATACGGCAATGTCGGACAATTGGCTCAACAAGGTGAACTGGGCGCAGGACGGGTTGGTGCCCGCCGTCGCGCAGGAAGCGGCAAGCGGCCGCGTGCTGACGCTCGCGTGGATGAACCGCGAAGCGCTGAAAAAAACCGCCGCGACCGGCGAAGTCCACTATTGGTCGCGCTCGCGCAAGAAAATCTGGCGCAAGGGCGAGGAGTCCGGTCACGTGCAGAAAGTAAAAAGTCTGCGGCTGGATTGCGATGAAGACGTGATACTGGTGGAAGTGGAGCAGGCGGGCGGCATTGCGTGCCATACCGGGCGGCACAGTTGTTTCTATCAGAAGCTCGTCGACGGCGAATGGGTCGCCACCGACCCTGTTTTGAAAGATCCACAGGCTATCTACCGCAAATGATAGACCCGGCCATATTGCGGCGCCTGTCCGCCACCATCGCCGAGCGCAAAGGCGCCGACGCCGCGACGTCATACGTTGCGGGGCTGTTCGGCAAGGGGCACGATGCCATCCTCAAGAAAGTCGCGGAAGAGTCGGCGGAAACGCTGCTTGCGGCTAAGGACGGTGATAAACTGCACCTCGTCCGCGAAACTGCTGATTTGTGGTTTCACTGCCTCGTGCTGCTGGCGTGGCACGGCTTGACCAGCGACGACGTGCTGGCCGAGCTGGACCGGCGCGAGGGCATATCGGGCGTGGACGAAAAAGCGGCGCGCAAATAGCGCTGCTTACCAATTTGCACGTGCGCCCGGCTGGCGCAACGAATCAAGTCAGAGGAGCGGGACATGGGCTCACTAAGCATTTGGCACTGGTTGATCGTGCTGGTCGTCGTGGTGCTGATTTTCGGCACCAAGAAATTGCGCAACATGGGCGGCGACCTCGGCTCGGCGATCAAGAACTTCAAGGGCGCGATGAAGGAAGGCGAGGACGACGCTCAGAAAAAATCCGA
>JBDSSV010000590.1:0-8039 GCA_039928535.1 Burkholderiales bacterium | reverse complement strand
GTACACCGGACGTCCGGCCGGCGCTGCAAGCCGCAGGCGCGCCACGTCATTGCGCTTGAATTCCTGCAGCGCCGCCACCGGCACGACAGGGACCGCGGCCGGTATGAATGCGCTCAGGCCCGCGACGCGTTCGTCTTCGGTGAGTTCCGGATACGCAACCCAGTGCATGACCAGGCCGCTCGCGAACCACATCGCGAACACAAGGCAGAACGCAACGCCGAACCAGCGATGCAGAACGGTGAGAGCGTGCATCCGCTGGGGTCTGCCCGCTTAAAACTTGATTGCCGCGGATAGTTCGTAGCTGCGCGGCGCACCAAGCAGAATCTGATCGGGATAGAACGGATCGCCCCAGATCGCGTATTTCTTGTCGGTCAGATTGCGTACCCTGAAAGTCAGGCGCGTCTTTTTCCGGATATCGACGAAAGCGTATGCATCGGCGACGGTATACGCGAGCAGCGTGACCGTGTTCGCGTCCGCATTGAAACGGTCGCCGACATGGCGTACCGACGTTCCGACCTCGACCGGGACGGATGTTGCTATTCTGTAAGAAGCACCCGCATTGGCGACGACCTTGGGCACGTTAGGCGGAGTATTGCCCGCAAATGAACCACCCGCCGCCAGCACGAAGTTGTCGTAATAGGCGTGAGTGTATGCAATATTCCCCCAGACGTTCCATTGCGGTGTTGGACGCGCGGCGGCGGCGAGTTCGACGCCGTTGGAGCGCTGCTTGCCCGCGACGGCCAACGTTTGGCTGGCTTGCGCAGAGTAGACATTCTTGCGCTCGATGTCGTAGAGGGCGAGCGACCATTCAGCTTTGCGCTCCCAGAAAAGCTGCTTGACGCCCGTTTCGTAAGTGCGCGCAGTCGTCAAAGCCAGCGGCTGTCCCGGATTGAGCAGAAACAGGATGCCGGCCGCCACGTCGGCAGCGGTCGCGTACTGGCCATAAAGAGTCATTCCGGGAACGGCTTCCCACGTAAGCCCGACCCGTCCCGTGGTCGGCGTAAAAGTCCTGGAAAAAGGAAACCCAGCGCGATTGGCACCGGCAGCGCTGATCGACGTGCGGTCTATGGCAATTTCCTCATAACGCAAGCCGCCGATTAACGAGACAGCAGGCGTGAATTTCAACCGGTCTTCGATCGCGAGCACGCTATTGTTGATGCGCGCAGTCTGCTGCTGCAGGATCAAAGGTCCATACGTGCCCTGGCTTGGATTGACCAACGTAACCGAATCGCCGGGAAAATTGGCCGCACCCGGGCGGTTGAAGTCGAGGTGGCTGATTTCGAACGCGACGACCGCTCGATTGTCCATGCCGGCGACCTTGCCGTCCCACTGCAGCTCCGTCTTGTTTCCGTAAAGCTTTTGATCGTGCGCAACGTAAAAGCGATCGCGATCGACGAGCCCGGTGCCGGGATTGAACGCGTACACTTCGCTGTTCAAGAACTCGCGCTGCGCGGTGTAGGCATAAGCATGGTTACGCAGCGTGACGTTGTTGTTCAAGTTCCACTCAAAGCCTCCGCGCAACCAGTATTCATTGGCCCTGTTCCGATTGTCGGCGACGTTGTAGTTGGCCGTGAGCGTACGGTTGTCGATGGTGATCGCGCCCAGATTGATGCCGTTGGTGTTGACGTAGTTGCCCGCGACGATGCCGCCCTTGGCATTGCCGCCGGACGACGCCGACGCGACCAGCGGCGTCCCCCAGTACGCGCTGGCACGGTCCTGCTTGTACTCGAACGCGCCGAACAGTTTCAGACTGCTGGATACCCGATAGTCGAGACCCGTGGACAGATGCCAGCTCTCGCTCTTCGTGTTATCGATAAAGCCGTTGCTGGAGGATCGATTCAGGTCAAAACGGTAATCCAGTCCCTGCATAGACGTACTGCCGCCCGAGCCGAACCCCGCACGCACTGTATTAAACGAGCCGTACGAGAGATAGGCTTCGTTTTCGATCGCGCCGGTATGCGGCCGTTTGGTCACGAAGTTAATGGCTCCGCCGGCCGCGCCTTCGCCCGACATCAGTGACGCCGGCCCCTTCATGAATTCGATGCGCTCCAGATTGCCGGTGTCCATCACGCGCGAGGTCATATTCGGCGGGCCGATCTTGATGCCGTTGTACAGCGTGTTGAGATGACTGTTGGTAAAGCCCCGCATCGAAAAATTGGCGGGTTCGGCCGGAAAGTCCCCCACCGTTACACCGACCGCGCCTGCCGCCGCTTCGGAGACGGTGCGATAACCGCGCGCCTTCATGGTTTCCTGGTCGATGACCTCGACCGTCGCCGGGACTTCGCGCACCTTGAGACCGAGACGGCTTGCGCTGTCCGCCGGCGCATCCGTGTTAAGAGGCGTGGGGCGCGTGTCCTCGACGCGCACTTCAGGCAAGCGGATCTGTGCGATTGCGGGCGATGCCGCCGGCAATAGCACGGCGGCTACGGCCTGCGCACAGACCAGCAGTGAAATGGAATTGAAGTTACTGCTCATGGCTCCCCGTCACTTTTTAGTGCGGCGAATGATTTGCATGCCGGCTGCAATCGCACCGCCCTCATTATTTGCATAATCCCGCCTGTAAGTCGATGCCTGCGCGCGGACAAAGTAAACTTCAAGAGGAAACCAGCGGGGCACTGCGATGCGCGACGCACTGGTTAAAGTCACGCGCATGCCCGAGTTCAACGCCAGGCGGCTTGAAGCCGGCTACAAAGTCGTCGGCAGCACGCCCGAGGAACACGCTGCGGAAACGCGGCGGCTGGTGGCTTTCTGGATCGATCTCGCGAGCCGCGTGACAATCAGCGCGGATTGATAAACGCGTTCAGCAGTTGTGTTGGAGTAATTGACAACAATATTGTTTGTTGGTATTCTCTCCAACATGAAGGCCGTGGAGCTATTGCGCAGACGAATTATTTACACCGGAGATGCATTCGCGGAACTGGTTCTGTGGCAACTGCCTCGACCCGCGCGCGGCTCGCCCCATCAATACAAATACAGGCTTGCATATATTGTAGGAAACGTCTGCATCATTCGGTATGACAACGAATCAGGCAAAGGCGACCATCGCCACTATGATAATGCGGAGAAGTCTTACACGTTCTCAACGCCCGAAAAACTCATCGCTGATTTTCAGCACGACATAACGAGGTGGAACAATGAAAACCGTAGTTCTTGAGGTGTGCGCCCCGTCGAAAGCCGCGAATGATTTCGTGCAGACCTGGAAAACAGGCAAGCGCCAGACGTCCGCGCGGATAGGCTTCGCCACACCGGAGCTTTTGTGGAAGGTGTTGAGCGCCAAACGGTGGGAACTGCTTAGAGCGCTTTGCGGCGCCGGGCCGGTCTCCATTCGCGAGGCGGCACGTCGCGTTGACCGTGACGTAAAAGCTGTTCACGGAGACATCGTCGCGCTTCTCAATGCCGGGGTGCTTAATCGTGCGGGAGCACGCGGAATCGAATTTCCTTACGAGGCCGTAAAGGTCGAATTTCTCCTGCAAGCCGCTTAGTCGCGGCTTCGTGTGCATCAAAGCGACGCCACGGATTCCTCGATCAGCGCGAACGTCTAAACGCGAAGCGCTGTTCTCACCTTCCCTTCGCCCCGCAGGAAGTCCCCCTTGGGGAACAAGGGAAGGCCGGGATGGGGATGGGTATCTTGTCGCAACTGAACTCCTTACAGCCCCTCCAAAAATTCCTCAATCAATGCATTAATCTTTTCCGGATTTTCCGTCGGCGGGAAATGGCCGATGCCGGACAGCTTTATATATCGAGATCCCGGCACCGCTTCGTGCATTTCCTTTTCGTACTCGGGCGGCTGACCGGGATCGTCGAGACCGCGCAGCAGCAGTAGTTTGGGCTTAAGCGTCGCCATGCGGTCGCGCACGTCGAATGCGTCTATCGTCTTGAGATCGTGGTACTGCGACATGGGCCCGACCTGACGGTGCCGCTCCATCAGGCGCTCGCGCAGGCCCGGCTCGACGAACTTCATGACGTTCATCTGGAACGCGAGCCACTCGTCATAGTCCTTGCCGGGGCCTTTTGCCGCGCGCAAACGCATTTCGTAGGTGTCGGGCTTGCGCGTTTTCGGCTTCGCCGCGACGGTCATCAGCACGAGGCCGCGCACTTCATCGGGATAATCAAGACCGTATTGCAGCGCGATCGACGCGCCCAGCGTGTAGCCGACGAAAACGAGATCCTTATTAAGGCCCTGCGCCCACAGCCAGCCGCGCACCCATTCCGTGTAGCTCTTCACGTCGGGACACGGTGCGCCTTCAAGATGCCCGGGCAAAGTCGGCGCGACGCTGCCTTTGAAATGCTTGAGCTGATAGTAGTAGGCGTCGGCGCAGGCACCGGCGCCGGGGCCGTGGAGGAAGACTAGTTGCGGCATGCTTTTACTTTCCTTTTCCGCCCTGTGACTTAAGCAGGCCCCAAATAGTCGCGCTTGCCGACGGCTACGCCATTGTGCCGCAGGATGTTGTACGCCGTCGTGCAGTGAAAGCAAAAGTTCGGGATCGACCGGTTGAGCAGGAACTGCATGCCGCTGTAATTCACAGAAACATCGCGGCGCGTGAGCGTGATGACTTTGTCTTCGGAGCCGTCGATCTGCTCCGCCTTGAGCGTGTTCATGAACGCCACGGTCTCGTCGACGCGCGCGATGAGCTCGGCCAGGCTCTTTTCGTTTTCTTCGACCTGCGGCGGCTCCTGCCCGGCCAGACGCACGACGTTGCGCGCGTGATTGGTCGCTTCCTGAACTTGTTTCGCAAAGTGAAACATGTCCGGGAAGAGCCGGAAGTTCAGCAGGCTCGCCTCGTCGTATTTGTGTTCCATGTAGTGCGCGGCAGCCTTTTTCAGGCAATTGGCCAGGCCGTTCAGCATTTTGGTGTAAACGGGAACGGACGCTTGATACATCGATAAGGCCATGAGGCTCTCCAGTGGTGAAATTCGGGGTCAATGCTGTGCCGATGATACCCGCGCCCCCTCGAAAGTGAGCGACGTCACACCATTCACGTGAATTCGGGCCATTGTCGGCCGGCGGAACCGTAACTATAATGCGGGATATGTAGGTGGTCGTCTGACCAAGCGACAGCTTCTTGGACTACGCCACCCTTAATTGCCGCGCTTCCGTGGGAACAATTGCGGCACATCGAGGAGCATTTTTGTTTAATTTTCGATCTGCAAGCATAAGTCCTTTCGCCATTTTGGTTTTCCTTCCGGCATCGATGCTGTGCAACGGACTGGCCCACGCCGATATTTACCGCGCCGTCGATGCCGATTCGCACGTAGTTTTCACCGACGTGCGGCCAACGACCGGCCGTTATGAAGTCATCTACCGCCAGCCCGTGGCTACGCCTAAGCTTGCAGAGCAGGCCACCAATGCGCACCGCTTCGATGCCGGTAGCGCAGCGCCCTATGCGCACCACATCCAGGCGGCGGCCGTCGCCAACAATCTAGATCCCGCGTTGATCCGCGCGGTGATCACAGCCGAATCGGGCTACAACCCGCGCGCGGTATCGAGAACGGGCGCCGTCGGGCTGATGCAGCTGATGCCCGAAACCGCGAGCCGCTACAACGTGACGAATTCGCGCGACCCGGAGCAAAACATACACGGCGGCGCGCGCTACCTGCGTGATCTGCTGCAAATGTTCAACCAGGACGTGCGTCTCGCCGTCGCCGCCTACAACGCCGGCGAGCAGGCCGTCATGAAATACGGCAACCGCATTCCACCGTACCGCGAGACGATCGCATACGTGCCGAAAGTGCTGCACTTTTACGATCGCTACCGCAAAGGTCTCGCGCCGACGGCAACGCCCAATTACCAGCGCGCCGCATCGACGAGGGCGATCAATTACCGGCGCGTTGCTTCTTCAGGGACCGGGATGGTCAGTTATCAGCGCGCAGCTACGCCGGCAGCGGTCGGTTTCCAGCGCGCTGCCCTGACGGTGAAGAAGAACGGCGCCCGCACCAGGGGCGGCGTGATATATCTGTCCAACGCGCCCTGACTTCGTGACAGCGTCATGGCATGCAGCGCATGACGCCAGTTGGGGAATGACGGAAGCTTTCCGGCCACGGCGCCAGTCAATCTTCGCGATTTATGCGAGATGCTAAAAACGGCATTACCTCAGCACGAATGGCCGGAGTATTTGAAGATGGCCTCTAGTTTGACGATGCCGCCGACAAGAGCGGCGCCCCGAACTCCTGCGTCCAGTAGAGCCCCATCTTGCTGCGGCGATTCGTTGCCATCGCCGCGCCCATCTCGGTGAAGTCCGGATTCATGAGGTTCGCGCAGTGGCCCGCGCTTTTGATCCAGCCATCCACCACCGTTTCCGCGCTCTTGTAGCCGGCGCCGATGTTTTCGCCGGTGGTGCTGTATTGGTAGCCCGCGCGCTCGACGCGGTCCCACGAATGAGTGCCATCGCGCGGGTTCACATGGTCGAAGAAGTTGTGGTTTGCCATGTCGTCGGAGTGGCGCTGGGATGATTCGGCGAGCGACTCGTTCCAACGCACAGGCGGCGCGGCGGCAAACTGCTCATTACCGCAGTAGCGCGGGCGGGCGCGCGCGGCGTTGATGAGATCTAGGATGCGGTAGCCGACCGCGAGCCCCGAGACGCCGACGCGCGGCGCCGCATGCCGCGGCGGGTATGGCGGGACTGCTGCGGAATATTTTGCCGGCGCGCCCCGCGATGACTGCGGCGCGGCCATCACGATCCAGAATTGCCGCGAGTCGATGTAGACGCCGATCTCGGTCAATGCGCCGTTTTGAAGCCGATCGCACGCGTTTTGCCTGGCGAGCGCCGCTTCGGCCGGCTCGCGCAGGAAGTCACCGCGGACGTTTAGCACGGCGGCGCCGGTTGCCTGATAGCCGGCCGCTTGCAGGCTTTGCTCGAGCGGGCCGCCGCGCGCAAGATCTCGCGCGACCCGCTCGAGCGCCGGCTGCGGCTGCAGCGGCGGCAGGTTCCTCGCAACGGCGCACGCGCGATCGCCCGCGCGCAGACGGTTGATCTCCGAATATAAAGTGCGCGCCGCCGCATCGAACGAAACGGCCAGCATCAGTACGGACAGAAAAATGCGCGCGCGCATAGTGTTGACATATTCGGGCAACGTCCGGCCGCGCTCCAGCACTCTTACATTGGGTTACAAAGCCGGATTGAGGGATGGGGCGTAGGATAACGGCCATCCAATAGGGCGAACGGCAATGCTATTATCCCCGCATGCCGATTTTGAATAGGATGATGCGCTGCGCAGCCGCCGCGCTCTTGCTGATATTGCCGCTTCACGGCTACGCCGCGGATGCGGCGTCGGCGATCAATGCCGCGCCACGCTTCGCGCTCGTCATTGGCAACGGCAAATATGCCGGCGTGCCGCTGAAAAATGCGCCGAACGACGCCATGGCGATGGCCGAGCGCCTGACGCGCATGGGCTTCGACGTGACGATGAAAGTCGATGCGACGCGCGCCGAGATGATAGAAAGCATCCGCGCGTTTGGTGGCAAGCTGCAAAAACAGAAAGGCGTCGGGCTCTTTTACTTCGCCGGCCACGGCGCGCAGCTCGCGTGGCGCAATTACCTGATCCCGGTTGATGCGACGATCAAGAACATCTCCGAAGTCGACGCTAAGGCGGTCGACATGGATATGCTGCTCGAAAGCATGACGCGCGCGCACAACCCGATGAACCTCATCATCGTCGACGCGTGCCGCGACAATCCGTTTGGCGGCGACGTGCCGGTGCCGCAAAAAGGCCTGAGCCAGATCGATGCGCCGCCCGGCACCCTGCTCGCTTACGCGACGGCGCCCGGCAACACGGCCGCCGACGGCCTCGGCGCAAACGGCCTTTATACCGAGAACATGCTGAAGGAAATGCAGGCGCCGAACGCCAAGATCGAGGATGTCTTCAAGCGCGTGCGCCTGAACGTGCGCATGCAGTCGCGCGGCCAGCAGATCCCGTGGGAGAGCACTTCACTCGAGCAGGATTTCTATTTCATCCCGCCGAAAGTGCTCAAACCGCTCACGCTCGCGGAAACCGAGCCGCAATTCCAGGAAGAGTTCGCGCTGTGGGAGAGCATCCAGAGC
>JBDSSV010000589.1:0-6285 GCA_039928535.1 Burkholderiales bacterium | reverse complement strand
ATTGTGGTGATATTGGTTTTCGGTCGGCTGAAGTAACGAAAGCATTCTGTTGCCTTTGTGAGCTATTTTTGACAGTTACCGAGTATAGGAAAAGCTTTGGAGCTGCCGGCATCCGACGCACGCTTATTCAAGCGTAAGGAAACGAGGCGGTGGGGTGTAGGACAGCACCTAAATTCCAATCCATGCAATCGGCGAGGCGGAAGCACCCACACGCACGCAGTAGAATCTCGCATGCCTCAACCGGACGTTTCGCCAGCTGAAGATTCTCTGATTCTGCTCGGCCTGTGGTTGAAGGAGAATAACTATGGGTTTGTTACCGTCACGCCTGCCACGCATCAGCGCGTGAATGCGCGTTCGCCGGTCGCCGAAGCGGCGACATTGTGCGATATTTTCGGCTGGAGCCGACCTTTCAGACGAGACTTGTTGCCGGGACATCTCCTTCAGCGGCTGGAGCGCGACGGCGTCGTGACGCGCAATGGCGGACTGTTGCGCAGTACGGTGCGATTCTCGACCCTCGCCAATGGGATTTATGTGCATTCGGCTTACCCGACGGAAACCGCCGACGCCGTATTCTTCGGGCCGGATACCTATCGGTTCGCCGCTCTGATAAAGCGTACGATCCGGGCTCGCGTGCCACGCGGCGGGGCGATAATCGACGTTGGCGCGGGTTCCGGTGCGGGAGGCATAGTGGCCGCGCTGGCAATGGACGCTTTTTCCCGCTTGACGCTGACGGATATCAATCCGGGTGCGCTGCCGTTCGCGCGCGTCAACGCGGCGCTCGCGGGTATTTCGCATGCGGAATTTCTGCACGGCGATTTGTTTGCGCCGGTACAGGGGACAGCTGATCTGGTCGTGGCAAACCCGCCCTATCTCGTGGATGCCGGCCGGCGGGTCTACCGCCATGGCGGAGAGAAGCTCGGCACTGAACTTGCCACGCGCATCGTCGTTGAGGGCGTGCCGCGTCTGGCGTCAGGCGGAGTGCTGATTCTTTACACCGGCGCGCCAATCAGCGCAAGCGGCGACGTGCTTTGGAATTCCATTGCTTCACTCGTCAATCGCTCGGGACTGGCATGCGAATACACGGAAATCGACCCCGACGTTTTTGGTGAGGAACTTGCTCGGCCGGTCTATTCATCGGTGGAACGCATTGCCGCCGTCAGCCTGGTCGTGCAGAAACTGTAATGAGATTCCTCGGGCTAGGCGAATCATGCGACCTGGGGGAAATGTACCAGCGCCTGGGCGCGGCCGGCCATGAGGTGCGCGTCTTCGTCGAGAATTCCGCGGCGCGCGATGTCTTCGCGGGCATGCTGCACTTTACGACGGATTGGCGCGCTGAACTCGCGTGGCTGCGTGCGGCCGGGCGTGATGGCATCGCGCTGTTCGAGTCGGTGGCGATGGGTGAAATACAGGATGAACTTCGGCGCGACGGTTTTCAGGTCATAGGCGGCAGCGCCTATGGCGATCGCCTCGAGAGCGACCGCGAATTCGGGCAGCAGGTGCTGCGTGGCATCGGTTTGAATATCGCGGCCTCACATGGTTTCGAAAATTTCGAAGATGCCATCGCGTTCGTCACGGCGACTCCCGGCCGCTATGTACTCAAGAACAACGGCAGCGACCCGTTGCGAACGCGCAACTACGTGGGCGAGCTGGACGACGGCAGCGATATACTTGCCTTGCTGTCGCTGTACCGGGCGCAGGAACCTGAAACTCAGCCGGCGGACTTCGTACTTATGGAGCATGTAGCCGGCGTCGAAGTGGGCGTCGGCGCATATTTCAACGGCCGACGGTTTCTCGAGCCGGTTTGCCTCGACTGGGAGCACAAACATTTTTTTCCCGGCGACCTCGGCGAGCTGACCTCGGAAATGGGGACGGTCGTGACCTACACCGGGGGCAAGCGCATCTTCGAGCTTACATTGGCGCGCATGTCTGAACGACTGCGCGCCGGCGGCTACTGCGGGTATATCAATCTCAACTTGATTGCCAATGAGCGCGGCCTGTGGCCACTTGAGTTCACGAGCCGTTTCGGCTATCCGGGCTATGCGATCTGCGAGGCGCTGCACGCGGCCTCATGGGACTCGATATTCAAAACAATGGCCGGAGGCGGCACGTCTTTTGCTGTCCGCGACGGCTATGCGGTCGGAATTGTGTTAACGGTGCCGCCATTCCCGTACTCTTATGGTTACGCTCATCTGTCGAAAGGGGCGCCGGTGCTTTTTCGCGCGACCCTGACTGACGCCCAGCGGCGACGCCTGCATTTTGCGGAAGTTGCAATGGCCGACTCCCGTCTGATAACCAGCGGCAACACCGGCTATGTCGGCGTGGCTACCGGCGTCGGTGCCACGATAGGGGAGGCGCGGCACGAAGCTATCGAGCTCGCCCAGCAGGTAGTCGTCGCCAACCTGCGTTACCGCAATGATATTGGTGTGCGCGTGGCGGAGCATGACCTCGGCTACCTCTATCGGCTGGGATACCTGCCGGATAAGGCGTACACCAGTCAGCGATTGCCCGATTGACCCGAACCGCCGGATTGCTGTCCGCCCGAGCCGCGGTCGCCCGGCTTATTGTCTTGCTGACTCTGGCCGCCAGAGCTCAGCTGGCTCCCAGATTGGTTGTTGCCTGACTTCTCGTTGTCTCATTCGTTGTCTTGATTACTCATTGCGTTCTCCTTGGAATGTTGTCGGGAATTACCTTACAAATAAATCGGACGTACGCGAGCTTCCGTCATTCAATGAAGCTTTTAGTATCGACTCCCTGTTTCACCCTATCAATAAATACGGAGACTGATATGACTGCCAAACGTGCCCCCAGGAAATCCAGTGATGCGATAACGCTGCTCAAGGCCGACCACGCGAAAGTAAAAAAAATGTTCAAGGAGTTCGACCGGCTGCACGAGGATGAGGCGGATGACGAAGCGCATAAACTCGCCACGCAGATCTGCAACGAGCTGAAAGTGCATGCCACGCTCGAAGAGGAAATTTTCTATCCGGCCGTACGCGCGGCCATCGACGAAGAGGACATGCTTCGACGAAGCCGAGGTCGAGCACGCGAGCGCCAAGGACCTGATCGCGCAAATCGAGTCTATGACGCCGGCGGACGATAAATATGCGGCGAAAGTAATCGTTCTGGGCGAGTACATCAATCATCACGTCAAGGAGGAAGAGCAAGAAATGTTTCCGAAAGTTCGAAAATCGGAACTCGACCTCAACGAACTCGGAACGCGCATGCTGAAGCGCAAGGAGGATCTGTAGTCGGCGATGGGAATGGAAGATATGCCGCAAGACGCGCAACTCGCAGTTGCAGGCTGAGGCGCTTCGGGTTCGCATCAAAGCCGCCGGGCCTGATGCGGGAATCGCCACTGGAGAGCGGCAAAAAGCGGATCGCAACCCGTTTGCCGCGGAACCAAGCATGAGGCGCCTCACGCGCGAAGTCGTTTCATGCGGCGCCTTATTAGAAAGGGCGCGCCTTGATGGTGGGGGCAGTTGACAGGTCCGGTCCAAAACCGCATGCAGTCGACTCGACTTTAACGAATCCGCTTTTCGGTTGGATACGCCCACGCGTATTCATGAAATATTTCGCGGGCGCGCCAGCGCGTGCGAAAACGACTAAAAACGGAGCTGCGTCGCGCTGGACAAGGGCGCGCGTGCGCGCACACAATAGCGCACACCTCCGGAGGACATAAATTCATGAGCACGGGATTCGAAGAAATCATGGGCATCCGCGGCCGCGGCATGCCCGCAGACGGCGAAGTAACCATCACGGGACAGGATCCCGTCTTTTCCGCGCGCTTCAAGATCGGCGAGACGACGGCCAACATCCTCGCCGGCATCGGCGTCGCGGTGACCGATATTCACGAGATGAAGACCGGCAAGCGGCAAAAAGTCGCTATCGACGTCCGTCATGCAGCCGCCACCTGCCAGAGTTCCAAACACCTGAGCGCACAGACCCCGGAAGGCGGCTGGAAAGCCGTCGAGTCCGAGTCCATGCAGCATATGCGTTCCATCACGCAGCCGTGGCAATGCAAGGACGGCCGCTGGTATATGCCGCATTTCAATTTGCCGCATCTGCACGACCGGGTGATCGGCGTGCTGGGTTGCGAATCCAATGCGGATGCCGTCAAGAAGGCAATCGCCAAGTGGGATTCGCACGAGCTCGAAGAGGCGGTCGCCGCTGCGCGCGCCTGCGGCTCCATCATTCGTTCCAACGCGGAATGGCTCGAGCATCCGCACGGCAAGATGCTGTCAGGCAAGCCGCTGGTCGAAATCACCAGGATCGGCGACAGCGCCCCGATTCCTTTTCCCAAAGGCGACCGGCCGCTCTCGGGAATCAAGGTGCTCGATCTGACGCGCATACTCGCCGGGCCGATCGCCGCGCGCACGCTGGCCGAGAACGGCGCCGATGTACTGATGGTCACAGCCAAACATCTGCCGCAGGTGCCGGAGCATGTGAAGGATACGAGCCACGGCAAGCGCAGCTGTTTCCTTGATCTCAACAAGCCCGACGACGTGGCGACAATCAAGAAGCTCGCCAAGGACGCCGACGTCTTCAGCCAGGGCTACAGACCCGGCATCATGGACAAGCACGGCTTGAGTCCCGCGCAACTGGCCAATGAACATGCCGGGATTATCTATCTATCCATCAGCTGTTACGGCGATGGTGGCCCTTTCTCCGGGCGCGGCGGTTGGGAACAGATCGGGCAATCGGCGACGGGAATATGCCTCGACAACGGTGACGAGCGGCCCAAGCTGCTGCCGGCTTCCGCCTGCGACTATACGACCGGCTATAACGGTGCTTACGGCGTGCTGCTCGCGCTGGCGCGGCGCGCGCGCGAAGGCGGCTCATACCACGTGAGGGTATCGCTGTGCCGGTCCGGCATGTATATCTACAAGCAGGGCCACGTGAAATACCCCGACGCCAACATGGGGTTGAGTGCCGCCGAATTGAATTCGATCCTGATCGAATCCACGGGCGGCCACGGCACGTTGAGGCATCTTGGCCCCGTCTTGAAAATGTCCGAGACGAAGCCGTATTGGGACAAGCCCTCACCGGTGCTGGGTGCGAACAAACCGGAATGGCTGGCCTAAAGAAGGAAAAGACGGCCGCTGGGCAGGGGGCGTCTGCTTTTCACAGGCTAGGTGCCGCATGCACGGGTCCGTCCGCTGACGTTAGAGGGGACTAGCCCCGGGCAATTGCCTTTCCAGAGCTTCGACAAATTTGACTTGTCCCTTGAGTATTCTGATCCCGGCCTCATCCGCGCTAAACCATGCCGCACGATCCACTTCGGGAAATTTTGCTATTTTTCCCGAGCGGGGCGGCCATTCCATTTCGAATGAATTGCTGACCAGCGTAGCAGGATCGGCAACGCCTTCGAACGCCCATACGGTCATGGCGGTTCCGCTCGGTTGCCTAACCGTCCCCAGTTCAATATAAGGCGGAGCGGGGGCGAATCCGGTTTCTTCCCTGAACTCGCGTTGCGCCGTGGCCAGCAGGTCTTCATCGCCTTCGCACAGGCCTTTCGGGATGGACCACGCTCCTGCGTCCTTCTTTTGCCAGAAGGGCCCGCCGGGATGCACGAGCAGTACTTCGAAAGCGGCGGCTTTTTTGCGAAACATCAGCAATCCCGCGGTTCGCTTGCCCATCGCGGCGCGGCGTCAGGCTTTGCCGGTCAGTTCGCGCGCGGCACGGATACCGCTTTGCAGCGCGCCGCCGACAGTTGCCGCCTCGCCGGATAAATCGGTCGCTTCGCCCGCGAAAAAAAGCGTGTGGCTTACCGGTTGAGCCAGTCTCTCGCGCGCACCCCGTCCACCGGCCAGGAGACTGCTATAAGCGCCGCGGCAGTACGGATCGTGCAGCCAGTCGTGGAGCGCGCCGCCCACGAATTGTCGGCGGAAGGCGACGCGCTCGCCGAAGACCGACTCGAGGCTCTGCAATGCAAGCTCGATAATGTCTGCCGGCGCCCGCCGGGACAGCCGGCGCGCGGGCGGTCCGCCGCTCCACGCGATGAGCAGCGGCGCACGCAATGGCAGTGCAGTCCAGAAGGTCGGAAAATCAGCATGCGCCGAATGCAGAAAAGCGGCATCGCGATAACGTCCGCCATCGAGTTTTTCCCAGAACGCGCGGCGAAATCTCAGCCCGACCTTGATTACGGCGCCCGCGTCTATTTTTTTCAGTGCCGCTTGCTTGCGCGCGAGCGCCGGTCGGAACGAAACCCCGCCAGCGGCACGCGGCGCGAGCTGCAAGACACCCACCGGCAGCGTGATGACGGCTTGCCGCGCGCGCGCATGAAAA
>JBDSSV010000588.1:0-4198 GCA_039928535.1 Burkholderiales bacterium | reverse complement strand
ACGCGCGCACGGCGCGCATCACCGGGGCGAAATGGCTGCCGGCCCCCGAGCTGCGCGTGAAGATCGAAGGGGCCAGGAAAATCGGCGAGCGCTACATGGGTTTCGTCGGACTCAGGGATCCGCATATCGTGCGCAATGTGGATGCAGCGATCGAGTGGTGCAAGAGTGCCGTCGCCAAACGCTTCGGCAAGGAAAAATACGAGCTCTACTTTCACGTATTCGGCCGCAACGGCGTGCTGAAGGACCTCGAGCCGGTCAAGGAAACGAAAGCGCACGAGCTCGGCATCGTGGTCGAAGGTCTGGCCGCGACGGACGCGCTCGCTGAGAAGATCACCGACTTCGCGGTGCGCATGTTCTTTCTCGTGCGCATACCCGGCGTCAAAGGCACGGCCGGCGCGGCAGCGACGACCAAGAAAACCATGAAGTCTTCGCCCGGCTATATGTGGAACGTCAATCACACCGTGCCTATCGACGATCCGATGGAGCTTTTTCCCGTGCACATGACCGAGGGCGGCGTCTGAAGCGCCAGTGCCGCCTCACAACGCAAATACAAGGATAGATGCAATGACCAAGCTTATCGACCTCGCGTCGACCATCAGAAGCAAGAATGCGGGGGTGAACCAGATCACCTTCGACATTATTTTTCCCGACGCCGCGAGCTATTGCCATGTACTCGAAAGCCAGGCGATCACGCGTGACAGCATCGCGAGCCTTTTCCGCATCCCGCCGTCGCGCATATCGGATTTCGTCACGTTCGCCCCGGCCAATGCGATCAAGTTCACGCTCTACCGGCTGCGTCCCAGCGGCAGCCCGGGCGACTGGGACATCCTCGGCTGCCAGCAGTATGGGCCGCTGCTGGAAATCGACATACCCGACTGATTGCCGGCGGCGTTCGCGCCCGGCGCCAATCCGCGCCGGGCCAAACAGCGGTAAAATTCATCCTCCCTTCGCCCGCCGAGAGAACCCGCATGGACCAGCCCGCCGCCGCACCCGCCACGCAGACCCTTCCGCTGTCCCGCATTACCGTGCTCGACCTGACGCTCGCGCGCGCGGGCCCTACCTGCGTGCGCCATCTCGCCGACTGGGGCGCGACCATCATCCGCATCGAGCCGGCGGAGACCACCGGCGAAGACCTCTCCGGCAAGCGCGAAGGCTTCGACTTCCAGAACCTGCACCGGAACAAGAAAATGGTGAAGCTGAATCTGAAGTCCGCCGAGGGGCACGCGGCCTTCATGAAGCTCGTCGCCAAAGCCGACGTGATCATCGAGAACATGCGCGCCGAAGTGAAGCACCGCCTAAAGGTGTCGTACGACGACGTGAAGACCATCAATCCGCGCATCGTTTACGGGAGCATCAGCGGCTTCGGCCAGAGCGGCCCGTACGGCAAGCGCGCCGGCGTCGATCAGATCGTGCAGGGCATGGGCGGCTTGATGTCGATTACCGGCCTGCCAGGCCAGGGTCCGGTGCGCGTCGGCATCGCGATTGCCGATCTCACGGCGGGCAATCTGCTCGCGTTTGGCGTGATGACCGCCCTCTACGAGCGCGAAACCACGGGCGTCGGCCGCTGGGTGCATACCAGCCTGCTCGAAGCGCAAGTCTTCATGCTCGACTTCCAGGCTTCGCGTTACCTGATGTCGGGCGAAGTCGCGGGCCAAGCCGGCAACGACCATCCGACCGGCGTGCCGACGGGCGTGTTTCCGTCGAGCGACGGCGTGTTCAATATCGCGGCGGCATCAGCCCGTGTGTTCGGCCGCTGCTGCGACGCCCTCGGCAAGCCGGAATGGAAGGACCGCGAAGAGTGGAACACCGGGGCCAAACGCGGCAAGGCGCGCAAGGAGATCAACGCCGCGATTGCTGAAATCACCAAGCACAAGCCCGCGCAGCACTGGATCGAAGTGTTCGAGGAAAACGGCGTGCCGTGCGGCCCCATCAACACCATCGACAAGGTATTCGCCGACCCGCAGGTGAAACATCTGGGCATCGCGTCGCCGGTGAAGAGCGAAAAGCTGGGCGACATCAACCTCGTCGGCTCGCCGCTCAACCTGACCGGCATCACCAAGAAAATTCGCACGGCCACCGCCGACGCGGGTGCGCACACCGACGAGGTCCTGGCCTCAGTCGGCTACACCAAAGATCAATTGAAAGACATGCGCGCCAAGGGCGTCATCTAAGGGGACAGCAATGGACACGGTACAGACGGACGAAAAAGACAAGATCCTCGGCACGAAAAAGGGCGCGATCGGCACGCTGACGTTCAACTATCCCGAAAAGCTCAACGCTATGTCGCCCGAAATGTCGCAGGCGGCGGGCAACGTGATCGACGACTTTGCGAACGATTCCGCGATTCGCGTCGTGGTCCTGCGTGGCGCGGGCACCAAGGCTTTTGTCTCGGGCGGCGATATTTCGAAATACGAAGGCAACCGTTCCACGCCGGAGCAAATCGCGGCCTATACCAAGATGACGTCCGGCTTTCGGGCGTCGCTGCGCGGGATCGGCAAGCCGACAATCGCGATGATCCGCGGCTGGTGCCTGGGCGGCGGACTCGCGATCGCTCTCAACTGCGATCTCAGGATCTGTTCCGAAGATGCGCAATTCGGCATCCCGGCTGCCAGGCTCAGCATCGGCTACGGCGCAGAATCGCTCGCGCAGCTGATCGATCTCGTCGGCCCTTCGCTCGCCAAGGAAATCCTGTTTACGGCACGCCGCTATCCTGCGAATGAAGCGCACCGCATCGGGCTCGTCAATCACGTGTGCCAGGCTTCGATGCTCGAATCATTTGTGAATTCCTACGCCGAAACCATGGCCGGGAATGCGCCATTGTCCATCATCGCCGCCAAGCGCGTGATCGACGAATACGTGAAAGATCCGGAAAAGCGCAATCAGAAAATGGCCGACGACGCCGTTGCCGCGTGTTTCACGAGCGCCGATTACAAGGAAGGCCGCAAGGCATTCATGGAGAAGCGCAAACCGGTGTGGACGGGCAAGTAGTCCGCGCCGGAACTGCCGGCTGTTTACAGTATTTCTAACATCCGCAAAACTGCGAGCAGCCAGAACACGCTAGCGGCCGCGCCTGCAACGCGCAGGCATAGTAGATAACGCCGTACGCCTGCGTCAACGCCGGCCCACGCCGGATTAGAAAATGTCCATTGGCGCAGAACCCGGTTGCGCGCGGCGCAACCGGGGAGGAACGCGGATTTGCGTTCGAAAAAGAAAAATCTCCACGGATAGCCATCCTGCTTCCAGTGATCGGGGTGTCTGCGGAACTGAATCCGCAGCACCGCGTCAAATGCAAGCAGAGTGCATACCACGCTGATTAAAAACAGCCCCATGTAAAGCATGAGTGTACCCAACGCCCGAGGAAGTGACCTATGCCGGCCGATCTGAACTTGAGCAATTTACGGCCCTGGCTCGACGAGCAGGAAGCCTACGCAAGATCGATACAGTCGAATGATGCCCGCATGGATATTGCAAGGCAAATGCTCGCCGTCATAGCGGAAGCCAGAAGCGATCTGGCGCCGTCGGCAGACTCGACCGCCAATTACGTGCCGAACAAGCAGATCATCGAGGATCTGAGTGTTCTGCGCGACCAGGCAGAGCATATGGCGCGTAGCGGAAGTAAGTAGTTTAGGTCCAACTTCCGAACATTCCGCTCTCGCGTCAGGTGCGGCGGATTTCTCCCGGCCGCAAGCGGCGGCAATTCTCATAAGCGGTATAGCGAACAGACCTCACGGCCAGGATGCCGTAATTTGACTTGCTCGATCTTCAACATGGGCTGGCAACCACGCCCACAGGAGCAACGTCATGTCACTTTTTCACGCCGTGGTCTGGACCGATCATCACAGCGCCCAGGTTTTGCAGTTCGACAGCGCGCACGTGCAGGCTCAGAAGGTGGAAGAGCACACGCACCATACCCGCAAGCACAAGAGCGGGGTGCGCACCGAGCACGAATTCTTCGGCGAGGTCTGCGATGCGCTGGCCGGCGTTGCCGAAGTCCTGGTGACCGGCTCACACACAGCGCAGGCCGATTTCCGGCACTATGTCGAGAAGCACCGTCCGGTAGTGAGCAAGCAGATTGTCGGCTGGGAAACGGTTGACCATCCCAGTGAAGGCCAGTTGCTGGCGCTCGCGCGCAAGTACTTCGAGAAGCACGACCGCATGGCCGGGACACCGACGCCGAACTAAGGATGCGCTGATTAAG